>JAVJTC010000039.1 GCA_040219085.1 Acidimicrobiales bacterium | reverse complement strand
GGTGGCGCCGGGCCCACCACGATGATTCGGCGGGCATGGTGCGACACGTCGTCGCCGAATTCGGCGACGATGGGGGCGTGACCACGCTCGCGGACGTCCCGGCCCACTCCGACCGCCGGCTCGCTGTCCGGGCCACGGCCGACGCGCAGCGATGGCTCCGCGGCGGGCACCCCTGGCTGTACGAGGGTTCGATCACGTCGGTCTCCCATGAGGGTGCGCCCGGGGACCTGGCGGTCGTTTTCGACAGCGACCGTGACTTCCTCGCGATCGGGCTGTGGGATCCGACCGGTCCGATCCGTGTGCGGATTCTGCACGCTGGATCACCGACGAAGATCGACGACGACTGGTGGTTCGGTCGTGTCGCCACCGCAGTCGGCCGCCGGGCCGGCCTGATCGCGGACCCCGCCACGACGGGGTTCCGGCTGATCCACGGTGAGAACGACGGCCTTCCCGGGATCGTCGTCGATGCCTACGGCCCGCACCTGGTGGTCAAGATCGACACCGCCGCCGCTCTCGTGCACCTGCGTGCGGTCCTCGATGCTCTGAGCGTCCTCGTCGAGCCCTCGCCGGCGTCGGTGTTGCTGCGGACCAGCCGCAGCGTCGATCCGGCCGACCTGCACGGTCTCATGGAGGGCGCGGCGCTGCGGGGTGAGACTCCCGACATCGCCGAGTTCCTCGAGAACGGGCTCGCGTTCGGTGCAGACCTGCGTCGTGGCCAGAAGACGGGTCATTTCCTCGACCAACGCGACAATCGGGTCGCAGTGGGCGCCATCGCCGGCGGGCGCCGGGTACTCGACGTCTTCTCCTGCACCGGCGGGTTCGGTGTCCACGCCGCCGCCGGTGGGGCGACCTCGGTCACGTTCGTGGACCAGAGCGTGCCGGCACTCGCGGCCGCGCGGGCGAACATGGCGCGCAACGCGGCGGCCGTGGGGGAGTGCCGGGTCGACACCGTCGCCGGGGACGCGTTCGTCGTGCTCGAAGACCTGCGGCGGCGCCGAGAGCGCTTCGACATCGTCGTCGTCGATCCGCCGTCGTTCGCCCGACGGGCCTCGGAGGTCGACGGCGCACTCGAGGCGCACCGGAAGCTGACGGGCGCCGCGCTCGACGTCCTCGCACCGGGCGGGTGCCTCGTGCAGGCATCCTGTTCTTCGCGGATCAACGCCGACACCTTCACGGCGACGGTGGTGGGCGCAGCCCGGGAACACGGCCGGGCTCTCGTCTCCGTCGAGACGACGGGCCACCCTGTCGACCATCCGGTCGGCTTTCCCGAAGGGGCCTACCTCGCCGCCGTCCGGGGAACCGCGCCGTGAGCGAGCGACACGGTCCGCGCCTGCACAGGCTCGCGGCCGTGGTCAGGGCGGTGGTCGACCCCGAGGCTGCCCAAGGCGCCCCCTGGGCCGAGCCGCTTCCGGCGGCACAGTGGCGTCGGCTGCGTGCCAGCGCGGACCGTCACAGGGTCGTGGGAATGCTCGGCCACCTCGTGGTCCACGGGCGACTCGCCGTCACCGACGCCCAGTTCGACGATGTGGCCGCCGACATGGAGCGCTGGGCCGGCCACGTCCTCGTCGTCGAGGACCTCGCCGTGAGGGCGACCGCGGCACTCGAGGCCGGCGGAGTGGACGTGCGGACAGCGAAGGGCGTCGCTCTCGCCCACACGGTCTATCCGGCGCCCGAGGCCCGGGTGTTCGCCGACGTGGACCTCTTCGTGCCCGCTGCCTCGATCGACGCCGCGGTGGAGCTCCTGGGTGACGAACTCGGCGCACAACGGGCGCTCCCGGAACTGAGACCGGGCTTCGACCACGAGTTCGCCAAGGAGGTGATGCTCGAGACCTCCGCCGGCTTCGAGTTGGACCTGCACCGCACGCTGGTTCCGGGCGCCTTCGGGCTGCTCGTACCCCTCGATGAGCTCTACGACCATCGCCCGACCTTCCACCTCGCAGGCAGGGAACTCGCCACATTCGACACCGTGCACCATGCGGTCTACTCGGCGATGTCCGTGGCGCTCGCGGACATCCCGGTGCGCTACTCGGCCCTGGCGGATCTGGTCCTGCTCGTCGGCCAGGGTGGAGACGACGTGGCCGAGGTGATCGCAACCGCCCACCGGTGGGGTCAGGCGATCGTCCTGCAGCGGGCGGTGCACCTCGTCGGGCACCACCTCGGGGTCTGGCCATCGGACCACCCCCTCGTCACATGGGCCGACCGGTACCGACCCGGGCGCAGAGAGAAACTGCTGTTGGCATCGAACCTGGCCGCCGGCCGTACCTACCTGCGTCAACTCGCCGCGGTCGCAGTGCTCGACGGGGTGGGTCGCCGGGGACGTTACCTGCGTGCACTCGTGAGCCCGAGCGACGAATACCTCGCCGCGCGTGACTGGCGGCGCGGCTCGCACGTCACCAGGGCGTGGCGGCGCCTGAGGGGCCGGTGATGGCGACCGACCCGTTGTACCGCAGAAGTGGTGACGTGCTGTGGCGGTCGACGCCAACGGGGTTGTGGCTCCGGCCCCTCGGGGGCGAGACACTCACCGTCGCCGCGCCCGGCGACGCCGTGTGGGTCCTCCTGGAGGAACCGGCCACCCTCGACGATCTCGTCAGAGCGCTTGCCGATCACTTCGGCGAACAGGTGGAACGCATCCGCGGCGATGTGGAGACGCTGCTAGCGGATCTCGTGGCACGGGGCGTGGTCCGCGTCGACCCGTGAACGTGACGCGGGACCGCGGAGCCCCGGTTCGCTCACGTCAGTCGTCGTCGGGGCGGCTCTCGTCGTCGGCTTCAGCGCCGACCACGGCGAATTCCCTGTCGAGCTGGACATCGACCTGACTGCCGTCGGGGAGGGTCACCTCGACCTCGTAGAGGCTGTCCTCGTCGCCGATCTCGGTCTCGGTGACACGCCCGTCGGGGTATTCGGCGAGCGCCGCCGCGGTCGCCCTGTCGAGGGCCTCACCGGTGATGGGCTGTTCGTCGTCACCCGCTCCGGCCGCCATGACCGCTCCGGCCGAGGCGATCCCCGCGACGATGACCGTTGCGGCGCCGGCTGTGATGATCTTCGTTCGCTTCTTCATGACGCCAGTATGCGCGACAGGTCCTGACGCCACCCTGACGCGTCGGTCAGGTCGTCGGCTCACTGCCGAAAGCGAAGCGCCACCAGCGCTCGATGCGTTTGCGGTGGTGGCCGAGCGCGAGGACCATGTGGTTTCCGAGGGGTGCGTCGAGTAGCTCCGTCACGTGGCGGTCCACGAGCTGGACGGTGGCCTGGGTGCGGCACAGGTCGGGGGAGTCACCCGTCGCGACGATGTCGACGTCGCTGCACCACATGCGGTCGAGTCGGGAACCTCCGATCCTGATGATCGTGGCCGGACCCGAGGCGAACACCCCCGAGATGCCCACGCCGATGCCGGACTCGAAGTGAGTGGACAGCGACTGGTCGTCCACGAGCGACGGCGCCACGGTGCAGTGTGCGAGCACCAGTCGGTCCTCACGGATGTCGACCTGCGCGGGGTTCGCGATCCACGAGGGTCGGTCCAGGAGGTGACGGACGAGGAGCATCGCGAGGGCGGCGGGCACGTCGCCCTCGCACCCAGCGACGACCCCGGCGTCGTTGAGTGCAGCCAGCGCGAGGCAGCCTGAGGTGGCGAGGTCCTCGAGCAGGTCGAAGCACCGGACAGTGACGGCGTCCACGTTCGCGTCGCGGATGGCCGCCTCGAGTGCGGGGTGTACGCGTGCGGCGGTCTCTATAGCTCCCTCCCGGAGGTCGTCGTGTCGTGAACGGCCGAACGCGACCGCCACCGAGCCGTCGTCGGGTCGGGTCGTGTCCCTGTGGTGTTCGACGACGGATGCCACGTCGATCGGGACCATCTCGACGCCCCAGCGGGAGCGCACCAGGTGTGCCGGCGGGCTGCTCGCCACGAGCCACTCGGAGGCGTCGCCGACGGCCCCCAGTCGGGTCCTGTGCAGACGGTGGATCGTGGTGAGGTCGGTGACGGTCTCCGCTATCCGGTCGAGCGTGTCGGGGCCTCCGGCGTAGAGGATGCGGCTCGGGATCCCCCGCTGGGTGAGTGCGGCCGACGCCTCCATGGCAGCCGGTAGTGAGTTGTGCGAGGGATGCGCGACGAGCACCGCTGGTTCGAACGGCACGTGGTGTCGTCTGGTCTCGACGACTCCGAGGACGGCACGCTCTGTGCCGCCCGTGGCGACGAGGATGAGCAGCGGAGTGTCGCCGGCGGCCTCCGGCGTGGGTACAGCGGCTGCTCCGAGCTGGTCGAAGAGCTTACGGACGGGTTCCGTGACCCGGTCGATGGAGCTCGTGTCGTGGATTCTCGAGGCGACGGTCGTGAAGGCGAAGGATTCCATGGATCGACGAGACGACGCGGGGGCCGACGCCGCAAGGGTCCGAGGTCCCCGCCGCTAGCTTCATGTGCGTGCAGACGGACACCGGAGAGTCGTCGATGTCCGCCCCGGAGATACCGATCCGCCCGGAACTGCGTGGCTGGTCCCACCTCGTGGCGGCCTTCGTCGCCGCCGCGGTCGCTCCGGTGGTGATCGCCCTCGCCCCCGAGGGAACGAGAGCCCTGGCGGCTCTCTACGCGGTCGGGGTGGTCGCCGTCCTCGGCGTGTCGGGCTTCTACCACCGGGTGTTCTGGGCGACCCGACTGCGCTCGTTCATGCGGTCGCTGGACCACGCCATGATCTTCGTGTTCATCGCCGTGACCTACACGCCCGTGAGCGTCGCGACGCTCGACGGTGGCGCGCGGGCGGCGATCCTCGCGGTCGTGTGGGGCGGTGCGGCGGTGGGCATCGTCATGCGGCTCTCGTGGCCGCAGGCCCCCACGTGGCTCGTGGCCGTGCCCTACGTCGTGGTCGGATGGGCGATCCTCCCGGTCATCGACCGTGTCCTCGACGGCCTGGGCTCGGGCGGGTTCAGCCTGTTGATGATCGGCGGCGCGCTCTACACCCTCGGTGCTGTCGTCTACGCCTGTGGTCGACCTGATCCGTGGCCGACCCGGTTCGGGTTCCACGAGGTCTTCCACGTTCTGATCCTCGCCGCCATCGCCAGCCACTACGTCACGGTCGCGTTCTTCGCCCTGCCCCTCGCGGGGGAGTAGCGGCGTTCGGGGCTCCCGGATCGCGCCGGTCGCCTCGGGTACCGTTCGGCCGTGAACGAGGCCCATCACCACCATGGACTCGAGGGCGGCTGGCTGAACTTCCCGCTCGGTCCGGTCGGTCGGATTCTCGCTGCCGCACTCGCCGTCATGACGGTGCTCCTCGTCGTCGGCGTCGCGCTCATGTGGCCTTCGGCTGATGACGAGGGGACCGGTCCTCTCGGGCAGGCCGTGGTGGACCCGGTGGACGCCACCGTGATCGCCGTGCGCAGCGACGTGGCGTGCGCCTCGGTTCCCGAAGGGGTGGACGTGCGTTGCGACGCGGTGGTCTTCGAGATCGTCTCGGGTCCCACTGACGGTGAGCTCTGGACGTGGGAGATCGACGCGTCGAGCCGGTTCGCCCCCCGCTTCGAAGTCGGCGACGACGTGTACCTGTCGACGCAGCCCGGTGTCACCGACGAGCGGTTCCGCTACTCGTTCATCGACTTCGACCGGGAGTCCGAGCTGGGCTGGCTGGTGGTGCTCTTCGCCGTGGCCATCATCGCCCTGGGGGGGCTTCAGGGGGTGCGGGCGCTCGTGTCGCTCGGGCTCAGCTTCCTCGCCCTGGCCTGGTTCACGCTGCCGGCCATCCTCGACGGTGCGAGTCCGGTCACGGTGGCGCTCATCGGCTCAGGTGTGGTCGCTGTGGTGGCGCTCATCACGACCCACGGACTCAACCACCTGTCCGCGGTCGCTCTCCTCGGGTCCTTCGCCGCCCTCGGACTGACCGGCGGGCTCGCTTGGCTCTTCGTGCGGGTGACGAACCTCAGCGGCATCGCCGACGAGAACGTCCGTTTCCTGCTCGTCGGACGCGATGCCATCGATCCCCGCGGCCTGCTCCTCGCGGGGATCGTGATCGGCGCGCTCGGTGTGCTCGACGACGTCACGGTGACCCAGGCAGCCGCGGTCTCGGAGATCCACCGGGCGAATCCCGGGTACGGGGCACGGCGGCTGTATTCCGCCGCGCTGAGGGTCGGACGGTCCCACATCGCGTCGACGACCAACACACTCGTGCTCGCCTATGCCGGAGCGTCGCTGCCGCTGCTGCTGTTGTTCACGGAGACGGAACTGTCGATCGGGCAGGTGGCATCGAGCGAACTGATCGCAGTGGAGATCGTGCGCACGGCGGTCGGCACCATCGGCCTGGTCGCGTCGGTTCCGGTCACCACCGCGCTCGCCGTCTGGGTCGTTCGCGGTGACGCGCACGCCGAGGACGGGGACGACCGGGAGGCCGACGACGAAGACCCGGGTGGGGCATCCTCCGCCGACGGGCCCGAGGTGGGCCGAGTCACCTGGGACGACTTCGCGCCCCGCGAGCGTCCGATGTGACTACCGTGGCGCCCCATGTGCGGTCGCTTCGTCTCGTCGACCCCGCCGGACGCGCTCGCGGCCTATTTCGGCGCCACCACGATCGCCGAGTCCCTGCTCGAGGCGAGCTACAACGTCGCGCCGACGAACCTCGTCCCCACTGTCACGGACCGTGACGGCGATCGGAGCCTCGACCTCTTCCGCTGGGGGCTGGTGCCGTTCTGGGCGAAGGACCTCAGGATCGGGAACCGGATGATCAACGCCCGGGCCGAGACCGTGGCCGAGAAGAACGCGTTCCGCTCGGCATTCCGCAAGCGAAGGTGCATCATCCCCGCCGACGCGTTCTACGAGTGGGTCCGGATCGAGGGGGACGACCGCAAGCAGCCTGTGGCGATAAGCCGCGCCGACGGTGCCCCGTTCGCGTTCGCCGGGCTGTGGGAGTCCTGGCGGGACCCGGAGGCCGGCGAGGACGCCGCTGCGGTGCGGACCTGCACCATCATCACCGGTTCGCCCAACGAGAAGGTCGCGAAGATCCACGACCGGATGCCGGTCATGTTGCCGCACGGGGTGTGGGATCCCTGGCTCGACGACACGAACGACGACGTCGCGGCGCTGAAGAGCCTGCTCACTGCGGCACCGTCGGAACTGATCACCATCCACGCCGTGTCGACCGAGGTCAACAACCCGCGCGCTCGCGGGGAGGGCCTCCTCGATCCCGTGGTCAACCCTGCGCTCACCGACGCCGACGGGCGTGTCGCGTGAGCACCGTGACCCTCGACGTCACCGAGCGCACCCTGCGGCAGAAGGCCGACCGCCAGCTCCTGCGGTGGCAGGCCCGGCTAGAGACACACGGCTTCGATCGCGTCGCCCCGTGGGGTGGCGCAGCGGTTCTCTTCGCGGTGCTGCTGGCCCTCGCCCTGGCGCGCTCGCGTGAGTTGTCCGCGGGCGGCGACCTCGCCGAGTTCGCCCAGAGCGCCTGGCTCATCGGCGAGGGGTTCCGGCCGGAGTCGACCCTGCTCGGCGGCAACTACCTGGCCGAGCAGGCCGCCTTCGTCGTCTATCCGGTCGCGGTCGTCGTCGACGTCTTCCCCACGGTGACGACCCTGCTCATCATCCAATCTCTGGCCCTGGCGGTCACGCTCGTGCCGATCTGGCGGATCGCTCGTGACGTCGCCAACCTGAAGATGGGTTCGACGATGGCGGTGACATTCGCCTACGGCGTGTATTCCGCGGTGCACGACATCAACCTGGCGGATTTCCACCCCGAGGCACTGGCTCTCCCGGCGCTCGTGGCCGCTGTTCTGTGCGCGTTGAAGGAGCGGTGGATCCCGTACTGGGTGCTGGTGGCCGTCGTGCTGTCCACCCGCGCCGACCTCGGGCTCGCCATCGCTGGCCTCGGCGTACTGCTCGTCGTCGAGGGGCGCCGACGCACGGGGGTGGCCACGTCGATCGTCGGGCTCGGGTGGAGTGCCATCGCGATCCTGGTCGTGCAGCCGGCCTACGCGGGGGGTTCCTACCCCCATGTGGAGGCTTTCGACCGCTACGGGCAGGACAACCCCTACGACGTTCTGTGGGGGATCATCTCGGCTCCCCACGAGTTCCTCGGCGATCTCGCATCCCAGGAGAACTTCTTCATCCTGGTCTCGCTGCTCGCGCCGGTGGTGTTCCTGCCGGTCGTCGCGCCGCGCTATCTGCTCCCGGGTGTGCCGCTGTACCTGCTGTATCTCGCCGCGGACGTGCCCGAGGGCCAACTCGCGGAGGCCCAACAGACCGTTCCGATCACGGCCTTCGTCTTCGTCGCCACGGTGTTCGCGCTCCAACGCAGCGGGCACAAGCTGGTTGAGCGGGTGCGTGTGGACAGGCGCGTCGTGTGGGCCGTCGTGCTCGCCGCGAGCGTGTTCTTCATCCGTGATGCCGCGTCGAGTCCCTATGAGGAACCGTGGCAGTGGGGTCGTCGTGACGTGGTCGACGGCGCGCGCCTCGAAGCTGCCGACATGGTCCCGGAGGATGCCGCGGTGCGCGCCGGGGATCTCATCCTCCCGCTCATCGCGGACCGTTCCCGCTTGTACGCGCTCGACACGATCGAGGTCGACCGGCTCCGTGACGCTGCCGGTCCCGCAGCCGCGGACGTCGAGTACATCATCCTCGACGAGACCACGGCGCCCGGTGAGGCCGATCAGGCCGACGGTTTCCGCATCAACTTGCAACGCCTCGGCTGGGAACTCGTCTCCGACAGCGAGGGCATACGTGTATTCCGGTTCACGGGCGAGGACTCGACGCCCGATGTGAGCGTGGACGACGCCGACGAGACGTCCTAGTCGCCGGGTTCGCCCGCCTGCGTGTCGTGGCCGGCGGCGCGCAGGGCGGCGCGCAGCGTCTTCGCGTTGGATGCCAACTCGTCGGGATCCACCGAAGCGGCGGCGGTGCTGAAGTCGAAATCGCCCATGTCCCAGGTGGCGAAGACGTGCACGTGGACGTGGGGCACCTCGTAGCCGGCGATGATCGTGCCGACGCGTGGCGGGGACCAGGTGGTGCTGATGGCGGTCCCGACGTGGTGGGCCACCGCGGTGAGGTGTTGATTCGTGGCCACGTCGAGGTCCAGCCAGTGGTCCACCTCCGCACGTGGGACCACGAGGGTGTGGCCGGGCGTCAGGGGATTGATCGACAAGAACGCGGCGCACGTCTCGTCGCGCCAGACGAAATGACCGGGGAACTCGCCGTCGATGATCCGGGTGAACACGGTGGGCATGGATGACCTCCTCGGTCCGATCCTAGGCTGGGGAGGTGACGGTGACGGAGGAACGGGGCCTCGGGCCGGTGTGGACCCTGCCGAACCTCGTGACGTTCGCCCGTCTCGTGTGCATCCCGGTGTTCGCGGTCCTCGTACTCGTCGCCGATGACCGCCTGAGCGCCGCCATCTTGTTGGCCGCCCTAGGTGCGACCGACTGGGTGGACGGCTGGCTCGCCCGGCGCCTGGACCAGGCGACCGACCTGGGTCGGATTCTCGATCCGACCGCTGACAGGCTGATGTTCTTCGTCGCCGTCGCCGTGATGATCGCCGACGGGTCCGTGCCGCTGTGGTTCGCGATCGTGGTGGTCGTCCGCGAGGCGCTCGTGGCCGGTGGCGTGCTCGTGCTCGCCGCGCTCGGAGCCGACGGCGACATCGTCGAGGTGACGTGGTGGGGCAAGACCGGCACCTTCGGGCTGATGTTCGCCTTCCCGCTCTTCTTGATCTCCCATGCCGACGTCGCCGGACCGGCGGGCTGGGAGGCCGCGGCGTGGGCTTTCGGCATCCCCTCGCTGGTGATCAGCTGGTACGCGGGCCTCACCTACATCCCCCAGGGTCGACGTGCGCTCGAGGATCTCCGCTCGCGGTGACCTCTACCTCCGGTCGAGGCTTTGTGTCCGATGTCTCAGCTGTGGTCTAACGTCAGGGCATGGACATCCCCGAGGAGTTGCGGTACTCGACGGACCACGAGTGGGCCCGTCTGGAGGGCACCCGTGTCAGGGTCGGGATCACCGACTACGCCCAGGACGCCCTGGGTGACGTCGTCTTCGTCGACCTTCCGGCCGTGGGTGCGCGGGTGGAGCGCAACGCCACCTTCGGCGAGGTCGAGTCGACGAAGTCCGTCTCGGACCTCTTCGCACCGGTGGCGGGCACCGTGGTCGAAGCCAACACGGAACTCGCCGACGCCCCCGACAGGCTCAACGACGACCCCTACGGTGAAGGTTGGATCTGCATCGTCGAACCCGATGATCCCGCCCAGATGGACGAGCTCCTCGATGCCGCCGCATACCGCGCCCTGATAGAGGACTGACCCGACCGTGTCGTCGCTCGTCTGCCCACGGTGTGAGCACCGCAATCCCCTGGACGCGCGCTTCTGCTCGTCGTGTGGCACCCCGCTGACCGACCGTGACGCGGGTGAGGCGACCGAGTCCCATGACGTCGAGGTGGACGACGAGCCCACGCCGCAGGTCGACGCCGGCGGAGACGGGGCGGCCTTCGTCGTGCACCGCGGGCCCAAGGCGGGGTCCCGCTACGCCCTCGACGAGCCCGTCATCACGATCGGGCGTGACCCTCAGAGCCTCATCTTCCTCGATGACGTGACCGTGTCGCGTCGCCACGCAGAGGTACGGACCGCATCGGACGGCTCCCATATCGTCGCTGACGTCGGCTCGCTCAACGGCACCTATGTGAACCGCGAGGGAGTCGAGGAGGCCGCTCTCGTCGACGGCGACGTGGTCCAGATCGGCCGTTTCAAGCTCCTCTACCGCCACGGTGTTCTCGGTGGATGAGCCCACCGGAAACCGCACGATCGGCGACGTCCTCACCGAGCTGCACCCGGATTTCCCCGACATCACCGTCTCGAAGATCAGGTTCCTCGAGACGCAGGGTCTGCTGGACCCGGAACGCACACCGTCGGGCTACCGGACCTTCTCCGATGTCGACGTCGCCCAGCTGCGCTGGGTACTCACCCAACAGCGGGACCACTTCCTGCCTCTCAAGGTCATCCGGAGCCGCCTGGATGCCGGCGACGGGCCACGGGGCGCCCGTTCGTCCTCCGAGGAGGCGGCTCCGCCGGTCGATCTCGGTCCGAGCACGGTCAGCTTCGACCGTGACGAGCTGATGCGCACGACGGGGCTCGACTCCGATCAGATGCGAGAGCTCGAGGCTGCAGCGATCCTCGCTCCGCAGATGGTCGAGGGGTCCAAGGTCTACGACGGCGACGATCTACTCGCGGCCCGCGCCGCCGCAGGGCTGATGCACCGCGGCCTCGAGGCCCGCCACCTGCGGTCCTACCGCGTGTCGGTGGAACGTGAGGCGGGACTGCTCGAACAGCTCCTGACCCCGGTCGCCACCCACGGGGGAGATGCGGGTCGGCGACGTTCCTACGAGCTCGTCGGCGAGCTGGCGGGGCTGGGGGAGCAGTTGCGTCGGGCGCTGCTGCGGCGTTCACTGCGCTCATCGTCGGTCGGCCCTCCGTGACCGGTCCCGCCGTCGTGCACGACGCCGCGGCGATCGCCACGGCGACACGCCGACTGGCGGCGGAACTCTCACGGAACCATCCCGGCGGGTTCGTGGCGGTGGCGGTGCTCAAGGGCAGCCTCTTTTTCCTCGCCGACCTCGTCCGGGAGATCGAGGTGCCCGTCGAGGTCGATTTCCTGGCGGTGACGCGCTTCGCCCCGGACAGCGGCCGTGTCAGACTCGTGAAGGACCTCGACATCGACATCACGGGCCGCGACGTCGTGCTGGTCGAAGACGTCGTCGACACCGGGCTGAGCCTGGGATACCTGCTCGGTGAGCTCCGCCGCCGTTCACCCGCTTCGCTGAGCGTCGCGACACTGTTGGACAAGCGGGACCGGCGGATCCTGCCCATCGCGGTCGACCACGTCGGGTTCGTCGTCGCGGACGAGTTCCTCCTCGGCTACGGCCTCGATTACGCGGGCCGCTACCGGAACCTGCGCGACATCGTCGTGGGCGACGTCGACGTTCTCGCCGCCGACCCCGATGCCTACGTCGCTGCGCTCTACGGCAGTTGAACATCAGGGGGACGTCGCTCGCGGCGACGCGGTGCCACGCGCGGGGGTAGGGTCGCGATCGTGATCGAGATGGAACTCGTGGGTGTACGGGTCGAACTTCCGTCGAACTCGCCGATCGTGCTCCTGCGCGAGCAGACCGGCGAGGGACGTCTGCTGCCGATCTTCATCGGCGGCCCGGAAGCAACCGCGATCGCGCTGGCGCTCGAAGACGTGGAGACCCCCCGCCCGATGACCCACGACCTGATGGCGACCGTCCTCGGCGAGCTCGAGGCGACCGTCGAGCGGATCGAGGTCACCGAACTGCGGGACCGCACCTTCTTCGCCGAGTTGCGCATCAGCCACGGTGAGCGGGCCTACACGGTCTCGTCGCGTCCCTCCGATGCCATCGCGCTGGCCGTGCGGATGGGCACGCCCATCTTCGCTGCGGAGTCGGTCCTCGACAGCGCCGGTTACACGACGACCGATGAGGACGACGACGGTGACGAGCAGCCCGAAGAGGTCGTCGAGCAGTTCCGTCAGTTCATCGATTCCGTGAGCCCCGAGGACTTCGACATCTCCTGACCGGGCGAGCGCCGGCCGGAGGGCCGGGGCGCGACCATCATTGACTGGCGCCCCCCGGGTACCTACCCTGTCACACGGGCGTAATTTCGCCCTTGTGACGCCGCCCAACCCGGAAGCCGGATGTGCCGTGTCCCGAGGTGCGTCGGACCGCAGAACGCCGGAGGAGTGGGATGGCAACGGTGAACGTGGAGCAGACCTTCAGTGGAAAGCGTGCGGCCGAGATCGTCGGCATCACCTACCGCCAGCTCGACTACTGGGCGAGGACGGACCTCGTGCGACCCTCGGTTGCCGACGCACACGGCAGCGGATCGCGTCGCAAGTACTCCTACCGGGACCTCCTCGAGCTGAAGGTCATCAAGAACCTCCTCGACGCGGGTATCCGCCTCGAGTCGGTCCGTGACGCGTTCAGCTACCTGCGGGAGAACCTGGGCGAGGACGTCGCATCCGCGAACCTCGTGATCGCCGGAAGCCGTTCAGTCGTCGTTCAGAGCGATCAGGAGCTGATCGACGTCCTCCGGGACGGCCAGGGCGTTCTCAACATCCTGACACTCGGCAACGTCAAGGACGAGCTCGACGCTGCCATCGTCGAACTGCATCCGGCCGGCGCCGGCGACGACGTCGTGCTCGACGAGTCCGTCGACGACGTAGCCGCGAACTCCTAGGCGCCGACGCGGCGATGCCCCCCACGTCGGCGACTCTCGGCGCTCTGCCGCACGAGCTGGTCACCTTCGCCCACAACTCCGAGCGTCAGTTCGCCCGCCTTCTCGATTTCTACGGTGTCGAGTGGCAGTACGAACCCGTCACCTTCACGCTGCGCACCGATGACCGGGGAAACATCGTCGAGGCGTTCAGTCCGGACTTCCACCTCCCGGACTATGACCTCTTCGTGGAGATCACGACCCAGCGCCAGCAGCTCGTCACCAAGAAGAACCGCAAGGTACGCCAGCTGCGCGAGCGTCACCCTCACCTGCGGATCAAGATCCTGTACCAGCGTGACTACCTCGGCCTGCTGGTGAAGTACGGGCTCGAGGAACCCTCCCAGTTCGAAGGCACAGGTGAGATCGTTCCCGCCATCGAGCAGGGCGACACGCTGATGGACCTCGGCGATCTCGGTGATGCGATCGGGTTCGCCCGTCCTGATCTGCACAGATGACGCTTCGTAGATCCCCGCTTCACGACCGCCACGTCGCTGCAGACGCGAAGCTCGTCGACTTCGGCGGATGGGAGATGCCGGTCGCGTACGGCACCGGAACCCTCGCCGAGCACGCGGCGTGCCGCGAATCCGTCGCTCTCTTCGACGTCTCACACCTCGGTACGGTCTCGGTGCGTGGTCCCGGCGCACGTGAGCGACTTCAGGCGACGCTCACGAACGATCTCGCCAAGATCAGTATCGGGCGGGCCCAGTACACCCATCTTCTCGCGGACGACGGCTCGGTTCTCGACGACCTGATCGTGTGGTGGACGGGCGACGACGAGTTCTCCGTCATGCCGAACGCCTCGAACACGGACCGAGTCGTCGCGGCGCTCGGCGGAGACGACGTGACCGCCACCCGCGCCGTGCTCGCCGTCCAAGGGCCCGACGCGCGGTCGTCGGTCGCGAAGGTCTCCCCGGCGGCCGCCGAGGTCGGTCGGTTCCGGGTCGCCTCCGTCGACATCGACGGCGTGGCCGTCACCGTGGCAGGGACGGGGTACACGGGCGAGGACGGGCTGGAAATGGCCATCCCGGTGGACGCGGCGGGCGAGTTGTGGGATCGCCTCGTGGGGGCAGGGGCAGTGCCGGCGGGCCTCGGGGCGCGTGACACCCTCCGCCTCGAGGCCGGGCTTCCGCTCCACGGCCACGAACTCGGTGCGGGGATCACCCCGTTGCAAGCCGGGCTCTCGTGGGTCGTGGCGTTCGACAAGGGCGACTTTCCCGGCAGGGCGGCACTGGTGGCTGAACGCGACGCGGGACCGGCACGCCATCTCGTCGGGATAAGGATGGATGGCCGGCGGCCACCGCGTCACGACAACCCCGTGCTGGTCGACGGTCAGATCGTCGGGGTCGTTACGTCGGGGAACCAGTCCCCGACGCTGGGGGTGGGTATCGCCTTGGCGTTCGTGCCACCCGGGGTGGTCTCCGGCGCCGCGGTCGCCGTCGACATCCGGGGGCGTCTCGAGCTCGGGACCGTGGTCGACACGCCCTTTGTCAGCTGAGTCGGTCAGCTGAGTAGGTCAGCTGAGTCGGTCAGCTGAGACAGTCGGACTAGTCGAGGACGTCGAGCGACTTCTGGCGCAACAGGTGATCGGCGAGTACGAGCGCCACCATCGCCTCGACCATCGGCACCGCTCTGGGCAGCACACAGGGGTCGTGGCGGCCCTTGGCCTCGAGTTCGACGGGGTTTCCCGCGGAATCGACGGTCTTCTGGGGAGAGCCGATCGTCGCGGTGGGCTTGAACGCGACCCGGATGGCGATGTCCTCGCCGTTGGAGATCCCTCCCTGCACTCCGCCGGAACGGTTGGTGGATGTGATCGGAGCACCGCCGGGACCGGGTTCGAAGGCGTCGTTGTGTTCGCTTCCGCTCATCAGCGTCCCACCGAAACCGGAGCCGATCTCGAACCCCTTCGCGGCCGGGAGCGACAGCATCGCCTTCGCGAGATCGGCGTCGAGCTTGTCGAAGACGGGTTCGCCGAGCCCGGCGGGAACTCCGCGGGCGATGCAGGTCACGATTCCACCGAGCGAGTCCTTGTCGCGCCGCGCCTGTTCGATGGCGGCGGTCATCGCCTCGGCTGCGGCGGGATCGGGGCAGCGGGTCGGGTCACTCTCGACCCGGTCGAGTGTCACGGTGGCTGGATCGACTGTGGCACTGATGTCCCGGACGCTGCTGACCCAGCCGAGCACCTCCACACTCTCCAGCACACGGAGGAGCTTGCGAGCGATGGCGCCGGCGGCAACCCGGCCGATCGTCTCGCGAGCTGAGGCGCGTCCCCCACCGCGGTGGTTGCGGATCCCGTACTTCGCGTCCGTGGTCCAATCGGCGTGGCTCGGCCGGTAGACGTCGGCGAGGTGGTCATAGGCGGCGGGGCGTGCGTCGGCGTTGCGGACGAGCATCCCGATCGGAGTGCCCAGTGTGCGTCCCTCGAAGACGCCCGAGAGGATCTCGACGGTGTCGGCCTCGTTGCGCTGGGTGACGAGGCGGCTCTGGCCGGGGCGTCGCCGGTCCAGGTCGTGTTGGATCTCTTCGGTGTTCAGCGGGAGGCGGGGAGGGCAGCCGTCGACGACGACTCCCACGCCACCACCGTGCGACTCACCCCAGGTGGCGACGCGGAAGAGGGTCCCGAAGGTGCTCGACATGTCGGGAAGGATACGTCTAGGTCTCGGCGCCGAGTCGGTGTTTCTGCACCTTGCCGAGCGCGTTGCGGGGCAGTTCGGCGACGAGATGGACGATCCGCGGGTGCTTGAATGCCGCGAGATCGTCAGCGAGGAAACTCCGCACGGCCTCCACGTCGGGCGTGCCACCGTCTTCGGCGACGATCCAGGCGGTGACGATCTCCCCCCAGTCCGGGTCGGGGGTGCTACCGACCGCGACCTCGGTGACGCCGGGCATCGTGACGAGCAGGTCCTCGATTTCACGGGGGTAGACGTTCTCGCCGCCGCTGATGACCATGTCACCGGCCCGTCCCACGAGACGGATGTCGCCGTCGGGTCCGACGGTGGCGAGATCCCCCGTGCGGAACCAACCGTCCTCGAACGCGGCCGTCGTCGCCTCCGGATTGCGCCAGTAGCCCGGGAACACGTTGGGGCCACGGACAAGGACTTCTCCCGGGTCCCCGTCGATGCGGGCCTGCACGCCGGGCAGTGGGTAGCCGACGCTGCCCGGGCGGCGGGGACCCGCGAGTGTGTTGGACACCAGCATGCCGGTCTCGGTCATGCCGTACCGTTCCAGGATCTCGAGGCCGGTCAGCTCATGGAAGCGGTGCCATGCGTCGGGCGCCAGCGGAGCTGATCCCGACACGCACAGGCGCAGCCGACGCATCCGGGCGACGTCGGGGTGGGCGAGGAGCCGCGAATACATCGTCGGGACACCGAAGAACATCGTCGCGGCCGTGTCGTCGACCGCTGCGAGGACGTCATCGGGGTCGAAGCGGGGGAGGAGCACCGCGTGTGCGCCGGCTGTGAGGGTTCCGTGCAGGCCGACGCCGAGACCGTGCATGTGGAACAGCGGCAGGGCGAGAACCAGCCGGTCGTTGGCCGTCCATCCCCACGCAACCCGCACGGCCTCGGCCGTTGCGAGCAGGTTCCCATGGGTGAGCACGGCCCCTTTGGGCGCCCCGGTGGTACCCGACGTGTAGCCGATCATCGCCGGCGAGTTCCCGTCGACCTCGTCGAGGGACCCGGGCTCGGCCTCACGGACGGGCAGGTCGGGCCTAATGACCGTGACCTCCGGCGCCAGCCAGCCGGACCAGCGGTGGTCGTCGGTGACTGCGAGCCGGGCGCCGCTGTCACGGGCGATGTGGGTGACTTCGCGTTGTCCGAGCGCACCGTTGACGGGCACTACGACGGCTCCCAGACGCAGTGCCGCCACATGCGCCGCGACGAGATCGAGCGAGGGCGCCGCGCTCGTCATGACACGGTCGCCGCGTCGCACGCCCGCGCCGAACAGCCGGGCCGCGGCGGTTGCGCTGCGGCTGTCGAGGCCGCCACGGGTGAGCGTCTCGTCGCCGTGGGTCAGGCATTGACGGTCCGAGTCGTCGTCGGCGAGTTCCTTCCATGCTGCGGGGAGAGTGCCCCGCCTGAGAGGGTCGCCGAGGTGGGGATGAGGGCCTGAATCGACGATGGTCATCGGCTGAGTCGGGTCACGGTTCGAGGCCGGCGCACTCGCGACGTTCGGCCGTCACCGTGTCGAGGCGAGCGGCCTCCTCGGCATCGGGCTCGTACGGCGTGGCGATTCCGTCGACGAGGGTTGCGGGCAGCCACTCGTGATCCAGCAGGTCGCTGTCGGGGTAGATGGTGAGACGGAGGATCCCGCTCTCGGTCGCCGGGGCCTCGGTGGCGTCGGCCACCAGATTGCCCATTCCGAAGTGGACGACGGATCGACCGCTCGTGCCGTCGGCCTGGACGCTCTGGGTGTGGGTTCCGACCACGATGTCGGCCCCCGCTGCTATCAGGCCCTCAGCGGTCGCCATCTGGCCGTCGAACGGGCAGTTCGCACCCGGTTGCCCCCAGTGGAGGTACACGACGATGACGTCGAACGAATCGGCGGTGTTGGCTACCGCACTCTCCAGCCGTTGTCGCTCTCCCGCTCTGGCCCATGCCACCCCCGGTTGGTCATCCGTGGCCGCCCAGGTGTCGATCGTGTCCTCGTCGAGGACCTGAGTGGCGCCGAAGATGGCGATGGACACGCCCCGGATCGCCACGGTGAATGGAGCGAGGGCCTCGGCGCGGTTCTCGCCGAGCCCGACCGCTGCGAGGTCGCGCTCTGCGATGGCGGCGAGCGTGTCGGAGAGCCCCGCGGCGCCGTAGTCGAGTGCGTGGTCGTTCGCCAGCGACACGACGTCCACACCCGAAGCGGCCAGCGCGTCCAGCACGGCGGGCGGCGCTCGATACGTCGCGGTTTTCGGCTCGGCGACACCTCCGGTGGTTATCGCTGTGTGGAGGTTGACGACGGCGAGGTCGGCCGAGCTGAGAAGCGGCTCGAGTGGTGAGAGGAAGCCAGCCGGGTCCGACTCGAAGGCCTCTTCCACGACCCCTTCGAAGCTCACGTCGCCGCCGAACGCGATCACGACCGGTTCGGGGATGGAGCCGTCCTGCAGTGAACCCGGGGTCGCCGAGATGGCAATGAGCGTGTAGAGGGGAATGGCGGCGCCCACGAGAGCCAGCAGCCAGATGGGAGGCCGGCCGGTCATGGTTCGAGGTACGCGCAGCTGCGTCGCTGCTCGGCGACTGCCGCGAGCTCCTCGGCCTGTGCCGGGTCGGGCTCATATGGGGTGGCGACGCCCCGAACGAGGGTTGCGGGAATCCACTCGCGGCTGATCGCGAACGTCTCGGGATCGATCGTCAGCTCGAATATCCCGCTCTCGGTTCCCGGTCCCTCGAGGGCGTAGAAGACCAGGTTGCCCATCCCGTAGTGCACGATCGTGTCCGCGAGCATCCCGTCGGCCTGGATGCGGTGGGCGTGGGTGCCGATCACGGCATCGGCTCCGGCGGCGACCAGGTCGTTGGCGATGGAGATCTGGGCTCCCGCGGGGCAGAACTCCTTTTCGATCCCCCAGTGCATGAATGCGATCACGACGTCGTGGTCCTCGTGGGCCGCCGCCACGGCGTCCACGAAGTACTGCCGTTCGATGCCCAGGGCCGACACGAGCCCCGCACGGTCGTCGGTGGCGACCCACGTGCCGGTGGCGAAGCCGTCGAGGACCTGGGTGGCGGCCAGAATGGCGATCCTGACGCCGCGGATCTCCACCGAGTAGGGGGTGATCGCCTCGGTTCGGTTGCGACCCGCCCCGATGAGGCCGAGACCGCGTTCGGAGATCGCGTCGAGCGTGTCCGTGAGCCCGGTCTGGCCGAAGTCCACGCCGTGGTTGTTGGCGAGTGAGACGACGTCCACCCCCGCTCCAATCAGCGCGTCGAGGGCGAGGGGCGGAGCCCGGAAGGTGAACTCCTTGGGCTCCGGGACGCCGCCTTCGGTGATGGCGGTCTCGAGGTTGACGACGGCGAGGTCGGCTGCGCTCATGATGTCCGTGAAGGGATCGAGGATGCCCTCGGGGTCGTCGAAGAGGGCCTCCCGCAGGATGCCCTCGAAGTGGACGTCGCCCCCGAAGGCGAGGACGACCGGGGGATCCGGAGTTGGTTCCGGCGTGGGGGTCGGCGTCGACTCGGGCGTCGGAGCCGCAGTCGGGTCGGGTAGGGGCGAGGGCGTCGGTTGCGCTGTCGGGGTCGGCGGCGCGTCCGCAGCGAACTCGGGTCTCTCGGCGTCGCCCAGGGTCTGGGTCGTGCCAATGACGACTGCGAGCGCGAGCAGTGGCACGGCGATGAGAAAGACAACCGGGTACCACCGAGCCTGCACCCCTCACAGGTTACCGGCGGCGCAGCGGCTCCTCAGGCGATGCTGCGGGGCTCATCGGACGAAGAGTTCATCGGTGTGGTTGGTTCATCGGTGCAGTCGGCTCACGCTGCTGCATCGGCCTGGTGGGGTGGTGCGTTGGCTCGGTGGTGCCCTGTGAGGGTGGGTGCGGTGCCGGTGACTGCGATCTCTCCGTTGTGGAGGGCGGTGTGGTGGCGTCGGCAGAGGAGGGTGAGGTTGGCGAGGCTTGTGGGGCCGCCGTTGGCCCAGTGGACGATGTGGTGGGCGTCGCACCATTCTGCGGGTGTGGTGCAGTCGGGTTCGGTGCAGCAGCGGTCTCGGGCGACGAGCGCGTCCCACATGGCCGGTGGGGGTGTGCGGGTTCTCTGGC
>JAVJTC010000038.1 GCA_040219085.1 Acidimicrobiales bacterium | reverse complement strand
CACGATCTTGAGCAGACGATTCCCCTCATCGTTGGTGATCTCTCGAACCCGGACGCGTTCAGCCATACCCACATCCAACGCGACTTCGACACTCAAGTGGTGGACGCGCCACCCCCGACGTTGCCGGTCACGGCACTAGCTTGACCGCCCCGACGTCGGACTTGTGAGCGAGGTCGTCGCCGTTTGCCTTCACCACCACCGGAAACCCCGTGGCCGAGGCGGCATCGACGGCAGCTTCCGTGTCTGCGGCGTGCACGGCCGGAACCATCGGCACGCCGAAAGCGTCGAGCAGCGCACGCGAACGCGCCTCGCTCCAGGTGCCCGTGCGGCCCTCTTCGATCACGGCCCCGGCGGACGGGCGGGCGGCCTCGCGCATACCGGTCTGCGCAGGTCCCAACCGTGAAGACCACCAGGCGGCGTGGCCGAGGGCGGGAACAACCTGCTCGATGCCGCCGAGGTGGATGTGTTGGCCACCTTCGCCGAACCGTTCACGCACGCCGGGGAGATCACTCGTGACCGCACCGGCGACGACTGCGGGGACAGGAAGTGCGGGGAGACGGTCGAGCATGGACTGGAAGACCTCGGTGAACGTGACCAGCTCGTTCGGGATGTCGTGCTGG
Organism: Acidimicrobiales bacterium; assembly: GCA_040219085.1. Taxonomy (NCBI): domain Bacteria; kingdom Bacillati; phylum Actinomycetota; class Acidimicrobiia; order Acidimicrobiales; species Acidimicrobiales bacterium. The sequence goes on along the minus strand of JAVJTC010000038.1, from coordinate 98,755 downwards.
ACCAGCACCACATCGGCTTCGGCTCCGTCGCCCACGGCGGCAACCACTTTCGCGAACAACGACCGGTCGGAAACGGAGTAGATGGCTCCCGTCACGTCCAGCGGGTTGTTCACACCACCGAAGTCGGGTTGCATCGTCCGCAGCGCAGAGACCGTGCTCTCCGAGAAGGGCTGCAGCTGGAGTCCCACGTCGGTCGCGCGGTCGGCGATGACATCGCATGCGCCACCGGAAACGCCGACGACGGCGAGCCGGCTGCCATCGATCGGGCCGGTGTGTGCCAGGAGATCGGCCGTCGTGACCAGCTCCTCGAGGGAACCCACGCGGATCGCCGCGTGCTGACGCAGCACGGCATCGATCACGCGGTCGTCGCCGACGAAGGCTCCCGTGTGGGCCGCTGCTATTCGCGCCGTCACCTCGTGTCTGCCGACCTTGAGCACGATGACGGGTTTCGATCTCGCCCGGGCGAGCTCCAGGGCGGCTATGAACTCGGCAGGTCGACGGATGGCTTCGAGAAAAACACCGATGGCCCGGGTGTCATCGTCCTCGGCCAGGTAGGCGATCAGATCGGCCGCATCGACCACCGCCTCGTTCCCCACACCGACCGCCTTGCTGACGCCGACTGCGTGCGCGTAGCAGTAGTCCAACAAGTTGGTGTTGAGAGCGCCACTCTGCGAAACGAGGCTCACGTGCCCGCGCGGCAGAGGGCCGGGCAACATGTTGGGCTGGAAGTTGATGTTGCACTCCGTGTTCACGAAGCCGTACGTGTTGGGTCCGATGATCGCGAGGTCCGCCTCGGCGGAGAGTCTCACCATCTGCTCCTGGGCGGCCGCCCCCCGGCCGCCGGTCTCCGAGAAGCCCGCCCCCAGCACGAGAGCGTTTCGCACGCCGGATGCGGCGGCATCTTCGAGAACTGGTAGCGCGGCTTCGCCCGGGACGATGACGTACGCAAGGTCGACGGGTTCAGCGAGGTCGGACAGATGGGCTACTGCGGACCGACCGAAGACCTCCCCACCCCGGCCGTTCACCAACTCGATCCGACCCGCGTATCCGCTCCGCTCGAGCGCCGAGAGCGTCGCTGCCGACCAGGTGGACCGTTCGGAGGCCCCGACGATGGCCACGGACTCCGGTGCCAGGAGACGCCCCAGGCGTTCCGGTGCCCACCGGGTGGACGTTGCTTGGGCACTTTCCCGCTCAGAATCTGACATTTGACGTAAGATATGCTAGACCCCCACAACCGTCAAATCTGTGACCCCGCAACATCAGGAAAGAGGGGCCTCTCATGGGGGCAGGAGACTCAACTAAGCCTCGCCGCGTGTCCGAACCTGTGATCGTCGACACTTTGCGCTCACCCATCGCCCGCTCCTTCAAGGGGTCTCTCGTCGATGTCCGGCCTGACGACCTCGGAGCGTTCGTCGTGTCCGCTCTCCTCGATCGCCATCCGGAGATCGACCCCGGCCTGATCGACGACGTGATCGTCGGCTCCGCCAACGGTGTCGGCGAGCAGTCGATGAACCTGGGACAGAACGTCGCAGCACTCGCCGGACTTCCCGACACGGTCCCGGGAACCACTGTCAATCGCTTCTGCGCGTCTTCGCTGGAAGCGATCCGCATGGCCGCACACGCGATTACTGCCGGCGAAGGGGACGTCTTCGTCGCGGCCGGCGTCGAGTCCGTGAGCCGAACCGCAGCCGTCGGGTTCGACGAGAGCGACATGAATCCACGCTTCACAGACCATGAGCGCGATGACTTCGTCAGCGAGATGTTCATGCAGATGGGCATGACGGCCGAGATCGTCGCCGACCGCTGGAACGTGTCCCGCTCGGACATGGACGACTTCGCCGCGCTGTCCCAGACCCGAGCCGCGACAGCGAATGCTGCCGCTTTCTTCGAGCGCGAGATCGTCCCGGTTCCACTTCCGGACGGGTCCGTCTTCACCGAGGACGAGTCGATCCGACCCGGGACCGCAATCGACGCCCTGGCCCAGCTCGAGCCCGTGTTTCGCGAAGGTGGCCGGGTGACCGCCGGCAACGCCTGCCCGCTCAATGACGGCGCGGCCGCTGCGATCATCATGTCCAGCGAGAAGGCGTCCGAACTCGGGCTGACCCCGCGAGCGCGCATTGTCGGGTCAGCGGTCGCGGGAGTGGCGCCCGAAGTCATGGGAGTCGGACCGATCCCCGCCGTTCGCAAACTCCTCGACAGGCTGGGGATGTCCATCGGCGATATCGACGTCGTCGAGCTCAACGAGGCTTTCGCCGCCCAGGTGCTTCCCGTCTGCTGGGATCTCGGAATCGAGATCGACCACCAGCTGAACCCCCATGGCGGCGCGATCGCGCTGGGTCACCCGTTCGGCATGACCGGCGCCAGGATCCTCGGCACCCTCCTCAACGACCTGGAGACGCTCGACGCGACACTCGGCCTCGAGACCATGTGCGTGGGCGGAGGGCAGGGGGCAGCAATGCTCATCGAGCGGATCGCGTGAGGACCGACTCGTGGAAGATCCACGAAGGAACGCCACGGGTGCCCGCTCCGACGGCCGGACGGTCGGCACATTTCTCACGTTAGACGTCAGATCGCAGGGTCTCAGCACATCAGCTAGCGTCGCTGTCCGAGGTCAGATCTGATAGCAGACCTGGACCGCCGCGCACGGAGGGGGTAGTCACGTGTCACGTCTGGAAGGGCGCAAGGCGCTCGTCACAGGAGCAGGCCAGGGAATCGGGGAGGCCATCGCCCGCCGCCTCGCCGAAGAGGGCGCAACGGTCGTCGTCTCGGACATCAACCGGGCCACTGGCGAGACGGTGGCTGCGTCCATCACCGAGGGTGGTGGCGAGGCCGTCTTCATCGAGCTCGACGTCACCGACGAGCAGGCGTGGATCGATTGCATCGCCGAGACCCTCGACCGGTTCGGGGAGCTCGGCATCCTCGTGAACAACGCCGGCATCGGAGAGATGGCCAGCATCGAGGAATGCTCGCTCGAGGAGTACCAGTCGATAATCGCCGTCACCCAGACCAGTGTGTTCCTGGGGATGAAACATGCGGCGGACGCGTTGAAGGCATCCGGGCACGGCTCGGTGATCAACATCTCCTCGATCTTCGGTGCGAGCGGCGGCCTGGGAATCTCGCCCGCCTACCACGCGGCGAAGGGCGCTGTTCGCCTCCTCACGAAGAACGCCGCTCTCCTGTGGGCGACAGGAGGCATCCGGGTCAACTCGGTCCACCCGGGATTCATCGACACCCCGATCTTCGATCAGGTGCGCGACGACCGGGAGGTCATGGACCTCGTCATCGGCCTGACACCGATGGGCCGCCTCGGACTACCGGTAGAGGTCGCCGCAGCGGTCGCGTTCCTCGCGAGCGATGACGCAACGTTCTGCACGGGCTCCGAGCTCTACGTCGACGGCGGCTACCTGGCCCGCTGAGGTTCCAGGACACCGGCGAGGACCTTGCAGGGAAGAAGCGACCCGTCAAACGGGGGGAGAACCAATGGATGACATAGTGATAACGGGCGGACTCGTGATCGACGGCACCGGCCAGCCCGGCCGTGTCGCCGACGTCGCCGTCTGCGACGGGGTGATCACCCGGGTGTCGGATGCGGGCACGACCGGCGCAGGGACCCGCGCCCATCGCGTGATCGAAGCCGACGGCGCAATCGTGACGCCCGGCTTCGTCGACATCCACACCCACTATGACGGTCAGGCGACCTGGGACGATGCCCTCGAGCCTTCGGCGAGCCACGGCATCACCACCGTCGTCACCGGGAACTGCGGGGTGGGTTTCGCGCCGGTGATGCCCAGTCATCACGACGCGCTCATCGAGCTCATGGAAGGCGTCGAGGACATCCCGGGCACGGCGCTGCACGAGGGCATCGACTGGCGGTGGGAGACCTTCCCGGAGTACCTCGATCTACTCGCCACGAAGAAGTGGTCGATGGACGTCGGGACGCAGATCGCCCACGGCGCGCTACGGACCTACGTGATGGGCCAACGGGGCATCGCGAACGAAGCCGCGAACCCCGATGACATCGCCCAGATGTCACAGCTCACGGCACAGGCCCTCGCAGCGGGCGCACTGGGGTTCTCGACCTCGCGCATCCTGGGGCATCAGTCGGTCGGGGGTGAACCGGTACCCGGAACGTTCGCCCACCGCGACGAGGTACTCGCCATCGGACGAGCGATGCAGCCCTACGGCGCCGTGTACGAGCTGGTGCCCGGTGGATCCATCGGGCAGGGCGGCCTGACCCTGGGTGAAGGGGAGGCCCTGCTGCACCAGGAGCTCGAATGGATGGCGCAGCTGTCCCGGGAGACGGGTTTGCCGATCACATTCCTGATCGTCGAGTTCGGTGAGGACCCCGATGCCTGGAGGGCGGCCATGGACTTCGTGGTCGAAGCCAACGCCCAAGGAGCGCAGCTCTTTCCGCAGACGGCCTCGCGGCCGGCCGGGGTGCTGCTCTCGTGGGAGTCGAAACACCTGTTCAAACGCCGTCCCTCCTATGTCGCGATAGAGGAGCTACCGCTGCAGGCGCGGCTGGCTGAGCTCCGTCGGCCCGAGGTGCGGCGCGCCATTCTCGAAGAGACGAACCTGCCCCCCGCGTCGGAATCCGTCAACGACGTCATGCACGTCATGATCGCGAACAACCTTGAAAACGTGTTCCCACTCGGCCTTCCACTGAACTACGAGCCGGGCCCGGAAGACTCCGTCGCAGCCGGGGCGAGACGTGCCGGGATCCCGGTGGAAGCCGCCATGTACGACCAGATGCTCGAACACGACGGAGCGGCGATCCTGATGATGCCGGTGCTCGGCTTCGCGCGCGGGAACTGCGACGCCATCTACGACATGCTGGCTGACGCACACTCGGTTGTCGGCCTGGCCGACGGCGGCGCACACTGCGGCCTGATCTGCGACGCCTCGAGCACCACTCACCTCCTGACCCACTGGGTGCGCGACCGCCCGGGGCCGCGGTTGGGCCTGGAGTATGTGATCAAGAAGCAGTGCGCCGATACCGCGTCGTTGTACGGACTGGGCGACCGGGGCGTCATCGAGCCGGGGAAACGGGCGGACATCAACGTCATCGACTTCGACAACCTGTCGTTGGGAATGCCCTATGTCAGCCACGACCTGCCAGCCGGTGGCAAGCGCTTCCTGCAGCCGGCGAGTGGCTACTGGGCGACCCTGGTGGCCGGCGAAGTGGTGCGGGACCACGACGGGGACACCGGCGCACGCCCCGGTCGCCTCGTGCGCGGCAGGCGCCAAGACCACGACCGTGGAGACAATGCCCGGACTCCACAGAGCCGAGGGAACCCGTCCGCCCGCAGACATCTGGCATGACGCAATGACGTTCTCAGCTCGAGTCTGGACGAATTACGATCCACGTCAGCCCCAAGCTTCGACCTCGTAGATCGGCACCGCCACATCGGTGAGCCGAGCGCAGCTACGTTCGTACCGTTCACACCGACGCTCATCGATCTGACCCGAGGTATTTGGTAGCGAGCTCGTCCATCACGGCGAAGAACTGCTCGGCACACTCAGCGATGATCGCTCCGACCGGTTGGATCTCGTCGATCCGGCCCATCACCTGACCGCCCAATGCGATGGCTGCCTCGATGTCACCGCCGAAGTAGAGCGCCCTGGCGTCCCCGAAACTGCCAAACACGTCATGCTCTGCAAACCGGAGTTCATTGGTCAGATCGGTCTTGAGCGCCCGAAGCGCAGGAGAATGCCGCTGGTTGAGAAAAACGGTATCGGTCTCGCGGCTAGCGATGATCGCGTTCTTCCAGTTGTCGTGCACCGGACTCTCGGTGGCCGACAACATCCTCGTGCCCATCTGGATCGCCTCGGCCCCGAGTGCGAACGCTGCCGCCATCGTTGACCCGTCGACCATTCCGCCAGCGGCCACGATGGGGACTTCGACCTTGGATCGGACGAGGGGGAGCAACACCATCGATGCCACAGGATCGGGGTTCTTGAAACCGCCGCCCTCGCCCCCTTCGACGATCAAACCATCTACTCCGGCGTCAACTGCCTTCTGCGCTCCACGCAATGTCGGGACCACGTGGTAGACGATGAGGCCGGCCTCCTTGAGCTGGGCGGTGTAACGGGTGGGGTCGCCCGCCGAGGTCGAAACGAAGCGAACGCCCTGGTCGATCACGAACTGGACCATGTCAGGATCGCGAACGAAAGCCTGAGCGACGTTGACTCCGAAAGGCTTGTCGGTGAGGTCATGCATCTTCCGGATCTCCTCACGGATGGCATCGAGCTCGCCAGATGACGTCTCGATGATGCCCAGCCCACCTGCGTTGGAGACCGCCGATGCGAGCGGGCTGCGGGCGATCCAGCCCATCGGTGCCTGGATGATGGGGACCTCGATGCCAAGCTCGCGTGTGATGCGGTTGTCGAAGGTGGGGGTGGTCGTGCTTGTCATGTGGTGAGGATAGCGATAAAGGGGATAAGTCGTCCGAGGTCGGTCACCTTCGCCGTGGGTGAAAGGGGGAATTTCCTACCGCCTTCGCGTTGACTCTCGGAGGGCGCCTTCTGGGCAAGGGCCGCTGCAATCTGGCTCAACAGAAGCGCGTGCCGCAGTTCAGATATCTGCCATTCATTCCGGTGACGTTGGCGGAATGATGAGCCGCTATCCAGGGCTACGAGTGTCGATGAGCGAAGCTGGAGCCGGTTGGCTCTCCAACGTCCCTGTCGCATGGATCTGCGCCTAGTGCTTTATCTTTCGACACCGGCGCTTCAGTAGCTATTTAATCGGGCGAAGCGGTCCAAGTGGTAGCTGTAATCGCCGTACGTCTGCTGTGCCACCCGAGCCCGTTTGATGAACAGACCGATGTCGGCCTCATCGGTCATGCCGATGCCACCGTGCATCTGGATCGCCTCGGCGGTGACCAGCGTCGCCACCTCACAGAGCTTCGCCTTGCACGCACTCGCCAGGGCGCTCAGCGAGTCGTCGGCACCGTCGATCGCCTGCAGTGACGTGAGCACGATGGAGCGTGCCAGCTCCAGCTCCGCGTACATCTTGGCAGCGCGGTGCTGCAGAGCCTGGAACGAACCGATGGGAACACCGAACTGCTCTCGCACCTTCAGATATTCCAAGGTGCGCTCGAAGGCCTCAGCGGACAAGCCGAGCAGTTCTGCCGCCATGCCGACGTTGGCGATGTCCAGTACCCGCTGGAGCGGCGCGTAAGCCCCGCCCTCGGAACCGAGCAGACCATCGGGGCCGACCTCGACACCGTCGAAGCTGACGTTGGCGCTGTTGCGGCTGTCCACCATGACCACCCGCTCCACCAGCACCCCGTCCGTGTCGGCATCGACGACGAACACGGAAAGCCCGGTCTCGTCACCGGGCCGACCAGCGGTGCGGGCCACGACGATCATCTTGTCCGCGGTGTGGCCATCGAACACGAGGACCTTCCGCCCCTGCAGTACCCAGCCGTCACTCTGCTTCAGGGCGCTCATCGCCGTCTTGCGCGGCTGATGACGGCTGCCTTCCTGCAGCGCGAGCGCAAACGTCAGCTCGCCTCCCGCGACAGCCGGTAGCAAGCTCTCCTTCTGCGCTTCGGTCCCGAGCTCCGCCACAGCCGTAGCACCGACCAGAGCACTCGCCTCCAGTGGAGAGGCACTCAGGTTGCGGCCCACCTGCTCGAGGACGATGCCGAGCTCGGTGTAACCCATACCGAGGCCGCCGAATTTCTCCGGGATTGCGATCCCCGGCCAGCCCATCGTGGCCATCTCCTGCCACAGCTGCGCGCTGTAGCCCAGTTCGTCGTGCTCATCGCGCAGACGGCGCAACTGGGCGATCGGCGCCCGCTCGGCGAGGAACCTGCCCGCCGTGTCCCTGAGCATCAGCTGGTCGTCATCGAGTACGAGCGCCACAACTCCTCCGTTCAGCTCGGCAGACCGAGGACGCGCTTGGCGACGATGTTGAGCTGGATCTCCGAGGTCCCGCCCTCGATCGAGTTCGCCTTGGTGCGGAGCCAGGCTCGTGGCATCTCGCCATCGTCACAGTGCTCGCCCTCCCACGCGAGGGCCCTCTCACCGTGCAGGGACATCATGAGTTCGAAGCGGCGCTTGTTGAGCTCGGTTCCGCAGTACTTCACGATCGACGACGCTGCGCCGAGACCCTGGCCGGCCTTGGCCTCGTCACGAACCCGGTCCATGGTCGCAGCGAATGCCAGCAGGTCGACCTCCAACTGCGCCACGTCCCTTCTCAGGACGCCGTCTTCGAGACGGCCGTCCGCGCCGAGACCGATCTCCTCCGTGGCGACCTCCGCCAGCGTGCGGCCCGAGGAGTCCTGACCGAATCCGGAGATGGTCTCGCGCTCGTGGGTCAGCAGATACTTGGCGATCTCCCAGCCCTTTCCCTCCTCGCCCACCAGGTTCTCCTTGGGAACCCGCACGTTGTCGAAGAAGGTCTCGCAGAAGGAGGACTTTCCGGAGATCAGCTTGATAGGGCGGACCGACACGCCTTCGGAAGCCATCTCGACGAGCAGAAAGGAGATGCCCTCGTGCTTGGTACCGCTGTTGTCGGTGCGGACGAGGCAGAAGATCCAGTCCGCCTTGTCGGCGAAGGACGTCCAGACCTTCTGACCGTTGACCAGGTAGTGGTCGCCCGTGTCCTCGGCGCGGGTCTGCAGGCTGGCGAGGTCGGAGCCTGCACCTGGTTCGGAATACCCCTGGCACCAGGTGATCTCGCCCCTCACGATCTTCGGCAGGTGTTCCGACTTCTGGTCCTCGTTGCCGTACTCGAGCAGCGCCGGACCGAGCATCGAGATGCCGAAGCTGTTCAGAGGGCTGCGCGCACCGATCGCACTCATCTCGTCGCGCAGGATGGCCGCCTCCTCCCTGGTCAGCCCGCCGCCGCCGTACTCACTGGGCCAAGTAGGGGTCGTCCATCCCTTCTCCGCCATGAGGTCCGCCCACCGCTTCTGGTCGGGGTGGCTGAACTCAGGATTGCTGCCTCCGAGGTAGTAGTCGGCGTCGGAAAGAACCGGCGTGCGCATGCTCTCCGGGCAGTTGGCGCCGAGCCACCGACGGACTTCGTGACGGAACTCCTCGAGGTCACTCAGCGACACCATCAGAGGTCGGCCATTGTGGTTCTCGGCCTGGCCTGCGCGAGCAACGTCGGCACCAGATCACCGACGACCACCGGATCCGTGGTTGGTGCCGCCTGAGGGCCACGGCGCCATCCTTCCGCAACGGCAAGTGTCTGGCCGGACGCCTCGAAGACCTGGCCGGTCACCTCGGCCGAGAGCGGCGACGCCAACCAGACGACGACGGGAGTGATCCATCCAGGGTCGAGAAGGTCCGTGATCTCCTCGGGAATGCCGAGATCCGCCGTCATCCGGGTGAGGGCGACGGGTGCGATCGCGTTGGCCGTGACGCCGTACCTGGCGAGCTCCTCGGCTACGACCTGGGTGAATGCGGCGATCGCAGCCTTGGCCGCTGCATAGTTGGACTGACCGACGTTGCCGTACAGACCCGAGCCGGAAGTGGTGTTGATGATTCGGGCGTCGTTCTCCTCGCCCTCTTTGGCCCGGTTGCGCCAGTGCTGGGCCACGTGACGGGTGACACAGAAGGTCCCCTTGAGATGAACGGCGATGACGGCGTCCCAGTCCTCCTCCGACATGTTCACCAGCATGCGGTCGCGGATGATGCCGGCGTTGTTGACGACCACGTCGATGCGCCCGTACTTCTCCAGCGCGCCTTCCACCAGGCGCTGCGCACCATCCCATGTCGAGATGTCATCGGTGTTGGCCATCGCCTCGCCGCCGCCACTACGAATCTCCTCGACGATCTGGTTGGCGAGAAGGCTGTCGGCTCCTGAACCATCGCGTTCACCGCCGACGTCGTTCACGACGACGCGTGCTCCGTGCCCGGCGAGACCGAGGGCATGAGATCTGCCTATTCCCCTCCCGGCGCCGGTGACCACACAGACGCGGCCGTCACAGATCCGCTCGGCGGCTGCGTTCTTCGTCATCGTCTTCGCTCCTTCATCTCGGGATTCACGGGTTGTCGGCCCCGACAAGCCAGCGTCTACCTGGTGGCCCGGTTGCATGGGAGTCGCGTGGAATCCTCACTCGAAGACCATCCGCCCGATCCACTCCGCAACCAGCGCCGGCTTCTCCTGGCCTTCGATCTCGACCGTCATCGTCTGCGTCAGGTCGACGACGCTGCCCTTCAGTTCCACGTTGCTCACCTGGGCCACGGCACGAATACGCGAGCCGACGGGAACCGGGTTGATGAAGCGCACCCTGTTCATGCCGTAGTTGATGCCCATGGCCATGCCGTCCAGGCGAGGCATCTCCGTCGAGATGCTGGCCGAGAGGTGAACCAGCAGCGACAGGGTCAGGAACCCGTGGGCGATGGTCCCGCCGAAGGGAGCTTCGGCTGCGGCCCGAGCAGGGTCGACGTGGATGAACTGGTGATCGAGGGTGGCGTCGGCGAAGGCATCGATTCGATCCTGGGTGATCTCGAACCAGTCACCGGCCAGAGGCTCGAGGCCGATCCTCGCCTCGAGGGTCTCATGGGCTCGTGCCGCGTTCTCGCTCATCGTCGTGACCTTCCATGTATCGACATCGGGGGAACAACTGGTGGCCCGTCGTCGGGTCGTGGAGTCGACCCGGTCGTGCAACAGGCCTTACTCGCGCTGCCTAAGGTGAAGTGATGGATGACATCCTCGTGCAGCAGCAAGGCGGCGTTGCGACCGTCACCCTGAACAGGCCCCACGTGAAGAACGCTGTCAAACTCGAGATGTGGGGCGAGATCGCTCGCCATTTCCGCCGCCTCGGCGATGATCCCGCCGTTCGGGTCATCGTGTTCACAGGCGCCGGCGGTGACTTCAGCAGCGGAGCCGACCTCTCTGCTCCGGAGGGCCCCGAGATTCCGTTCTTCACGGCGATGCGGCAGGTGAACGAGGCGGCAAAGGCCGTCTACGAGGCCCCCAAACCCACCATCGGCCGTGTCGAGGGGGTCGCCGTGGGCGCCGGGGCCAACCTCGCGCTCGCGTGCGATTTCGTCATCGCCGCCGACACGGCGCGATTCGGCGAGATCTTCGCTCGCCGCGGGCTCGCAGTGGACTTCGGAGGGTCGTGGCTCCTGCCGCGCCTCGTCGGTCTCCGCAGAGCGCTCGAACTCGTCCTGCTCGCCGACATGATCTCCGGCACGGAGGCAGCCGACATCGGCCTGATCACCCGCGCCGTTCCCTCCGACGAGCTCGGCGACGAAGTCGGGCGCCTTGCCAAGCGACTCGCAGGCTCGGCGACCGTCGCCCTCGCCGAGTCGAAGCAGTTGTTGCGACGATCCTTCGACCGCACTCTCGACGAGGCACTCGAGGCGGAGGCGCACTCCCAGGCGGTCTGCTTGGCGAGCGAGGACGTGCGCGAGGCCATGGCGGCCTTCCACGCCAAACGCAAACCGGCCTTCAAGGGTTGCTGAGCCCGGTCGTCGCACTAGTGCCATCCGGTGGAGCTCCCGCGTGTTCGCTCCCTGAGATCTCACACGCACTCCACATTGAGTAGAGCCTGGCGCCCCTCATCGCGCACCGCGCGCACCGCCCGTTCCATTGCGGGCAGCAGTTCGGCACGCGTCGAGACCCGCTCGCCGAAACCACCCGATGCAATGCAATACGCCTCGAACGCCGGCGCCGGTGAAAGGTCGGACAACCGACGCTCGCTACCGGTGACCGCCGACCCCTGCGGGTACATGAGGCGGGTGGCGTAGTCGACAGCGCCCCAGGTCGCGTTGTTCGCCACGACCGTGAGGACCGGAAGGTCGTGTTTCGTCGCAGCGTGGTGACATGCCGCAGGGTTGGCAAAGAAGTACGCACCGTCTCCGACGGTCGCCACGACGGTCCGATCCGGAGCTGCATGCTTGGCGCCGAGTGCTGCCGGTAGCGCCCAGCCGAGCCCACCAGCCCGGGGAAGGAAGAAGTACGTGCCCGGACGTCTGCGGTTGAGCAGGTCAGGGCGTCCCCAGTACTCGTTGAAGACGATGTCATCCTCGTCCAGGACACAGGCGAGCGTTTCCGACATGAAGGCCATGGTGATGGGAGCGCCGGCGGGAGCTTGCTCGTCGCTCATGCGATCGGCGGCGGCGGCACGATTCGACGTGGCCCGTGCTGCGATGCGCTCGCGCCGGTCATTGTCGGTCGCTCCAGCGCGCTCGGTGAGCGCCTCGGTGAGCCTCGTGACCAGGGCCGCCGGGGTCGCAACGATGGTCAGGTCCGAGCGGTGTGTCCGCATCGGGTAGCGGACATAGAGCGGGTCGACTCCAACGTGGGCGACAAAGGTTCCAGCGCGAGGCGCGGCACACGCCTCTATCCACGGCACGTCCGACTCGAGCACGACGATGACGTCGGCCACTTCGAACACACCATCGAGCTGGTGGCCGAGGTGCAGATCGTGGCGAGGGTCGACGTTGACGAATCTCGGCGCGATCTCCGCGACGCCGATGGCGAACCGGTCGCACAGGTTGCCGAGCAACTCCACGGCTGTCGGGTCCACGCCCGCCGCAGAGGTGACGACGACGGGGAAGGACGCAGCGGCAAGCCTGTCCGCGAGCTCGGCGACCGCATCGGCGTCGGGTTCGATGGTTACGGGTACCGAAGTGACCGGAGTGACATGCGCGTCGGCGGGCACCGGCTCGGCGAGCACTTCGCGCGGGAGCGTCAGGTAGACGGGGCCCCGCGGGTGCGAGGTTGCGACGCTGAACGCCCGATCGACCACGGCGCCAACCTGTCGGGGATCGCGCAGCTCGTAGTCCCACTTGACCAGCTCTCGGAGCATCCCGGCCTGGTCGAACATCTCCTGTGCCCAGTGGATGCTCGTGTCGCGAGCACCGAGCGCACCGCCCTCGAGGATGGGGGAACGACCAGCGGTGACCAGAAGGGGCACGTTGTCTCGCGAGGCGTTGGCGACTGCGCAGATCGCGTTCGCCGTGCCGACGCTCACGTGGAACATGACCGCCTGGGGTCGCCCTGTCACCAGATAGGCGCCGTGGGCCATGCCGGTCGCGAGGTTCTCGTGGGCGCACACGACTGGTTCGGGCAATGGCACGTCGTGTTCACCGAGGGTGGCGTATGCCTCCACCAGCGGTGCGAAGTCGGTGCCGGCGTTGATGTAGAGCGCGCTGATGCCACGCTCGGCCAGGAGCGCGAGATATCGGCCTGCCACGGAGGTGGAGGCCTGCTGTTCATGAGAGCCTCCTGCGCCACGCGTGCCGAGTCGCCCTCGCTGATCTCGCTTCTGACTCACTCGTACATGAACACGCCGCGTATGTTCCGCCCAGCCAGCATGTCGTCGAAAGCCTGGTTGGCATCGTCGATGTCGTACTGAGCCGTCACCATCTCGGCGAGCTTCAGCTTGCCGGTCTCATAGAGGCCGATCAGGTGGGGAATCGCCTGGCGGGGGTTCAACGAACCGTACAGCGTGCCCTTGATCGTCTTGTTCGACATGGCGAAGTCGAGAATCGGCACCTGGACGTCCTTGTCCTTCCACGAGGCGGCGCCGGTTATCACGAGCGTTCCACCCTTGCAGATGGTCTGGTAGGCCTCGCCGATCATCGCCCCCGTGACCACACCCGGGGTCATGATGGTGACCTCGGCCCCCTGGCCGTTCGTGACGGCGTGGATCGGCTCGAGCACCTCCTCCATCGACTTTCCGTCGTTGTTGATCACATCCGTGGCCCCGAAGGACTGGGCGTACTCGAGCTTGAGATCGTTCGGGTCGACGGCGAAGATCCGCTTCGCTCCCGCCAACGCCGCACCCTGGATGGCCGAAGAACCGACTCCGCCGCAACCCCACACCACGACGGTGTCGCCGGGCTTGATGCCGGCCCGCTCCGCGGCTGACCCCCACCCCGTTGTGACGCCACACGACAGCAGGCAGGCGTGCTCGAAGGGGATGTGCTTCGGGATCTTGACGATCGACATCTCGGGCACGACGGTCTTGGTCGAGAACTCGCCGAGCATCCCCAGCTGGGTCACCGCGGTTCCGTCCTGCGTGTGGAAGCGGTGTGTGCCGTCCATCTGCGTGCCGCTGTAGAGCAACCTTCCGTTGTCGCACAACCACATGCGCCCCGTGGCACACCACTTGCAGTATCCGCACGAGGGGATGAAGGAGGTGGCGACGTGATCCCCCGGCTTCACGACGGTCACGCCGGGGCCCACGGCCTCGACGACTCCCGCCCCCTCATGCCCGAGGAGACAGGGGAAGCCGCCGCCCCCGACGTCCTCGGTGACCGGGACGTCGCCGGTTCGAGCGTGATCGTCGGAGTGACAGATCCCACATGCCTTCAGATCGATGAGGACCTCGTTGTCCTTCGGTGGATCGAGCTCGAGGTCCTGGACGACGAAGTCGCTGTGTTCGGCTTCGAGCACCGCGGCGCGTACCTGCATCTGACTGCCTCCTGAAAGTGGTCTACTGAGGGCCGATTGGTCGGTTCTCGTCGATGGGATCCCTGGCGTGCGCGTCGTCTGGGCGGAATGGACCGCCCGGAGCCGCACCAGGTCGATCAGTCATGGTCGGGATGCACCTCGGGCGACCCCTGGTAGCTGGCCAGCCCCACATCCGGCCGGTGATGCTCCTTGGCGCCCACCGGGTTCCGTAGTACTCCGACCCCCGACGCCTCGAGCTCGATGACGTCACCTGGCTGGATCCACCGGTCGAGCTCGTACCCACACCCGCCCCCGACCGTGCCCAGCCCGAAGAACTCACCCGGGTAGAAGTCCTCGTCAAGCGACGCCCATGCAAGAACCTCAGCGAAGGAGAACTGGCGATCGGCCGTGGTGCCCGATGCCCACAACTCGCCATTGACCCGGGCACTCATCTCGACCGACCACTCGTCGACCTCATCCATCGTCAGGACGCACGGACCCATGGCAGTGGAGAAGTGCTTTCCCTTGGACGGGCCGATCGTCAGACTCATCTCGAACACCTGGATGTCGCGTGCGCTGACATCGTTGAAGATCGTGACCCCTGCGATTCGCCCCTCCGCCTCACCGGGAGTCAGATTGCGGCCGCCGGTCGACGTGAAGAACCCGAGCTCGAGCTCGAAGTCGAGTTGATCCGTGTACGAGGGCCACAGCAGGGGCTCATCGGGCCCGACGATCGTCTCGGAGTTACACTGGTAGCAGATGGGCATCGCCTCGAACGCCGGCGGAATCGTCAGACCGCCACCGGTGGCGTGGGCCCGGTAGGTGAGGTAGTCACGCACCCGGCGTGGTCGGGGGACCGGCGCCAGCAGCCGTACCTCGTCGATCTCGTGCACGACCGGACTTCCGTCCGCGCCGACGAGGTGGTTCCCCGCCTCGCGCTGGGATCGAGCGACGTCGAGCGCTCGTCGTGCGTTGTCGAGTCCGGTTCTCCCGCTCTCGAAGAACGCCACCATCTCGTCGGCCACCACTGGCGCTCGCTCCGCGGCCGCCTCGCCGTTACGTGACCGCTCGTCGGCCCGGAGGACAGGTCCCGGCTCTACGACGACAACGTCGTCGAGAACTCCCAGGCGCGGCTTCACCGTGCCCGGCTGGAAGGTCACCAGTCGCATGTCGCCTCCAAGCGCCAGAAACCCCGAAAGTGCAGCCCGGCGGTCACGGGGCGGTCTCCCCAGGTCACTCCGGTGCGAGGACCGCGGGGCCTCGCGGCGCCCACAGCGAGCTGATCGTCGTCGAGACGTCGTAGCTGTCGCTCACCGGCATGCGCCCGTCCTCGCTTCGCGCCCCCATGTCGGCTGCGATCGCGTCCAGGTCCCCGTCGAACTCGTAGACGGCAAGGTACATGTGCGGGCTCGGCCCCCCGTGGGCCATCGGACTGTCCACGAGTTCGAAGCGTCGCGCCGCGTGGACGCCGTGGACCGCAACGACGTCGTGGAGGTGCCGGTTGTCGTACCAGTCGTTGAACTCATCTTCACGACCGGCCACGGGATTGCTGAAGACCAGCAACCGCATTCGCTTGTCATCCATGTTCCGCTCCTGCTCGGTTTTCCGTTGAACCTTGCTGATCGCTCTTGTTCGAGCCCTGCCGTCGCGCCTCATCGCGACCACGTGAGACCTCGACTGGCCCACGGCACGGCGCGGGTGCTGCTGTCAGCGCCAGGGCGTGAAGGAATCAGCTCGGAGGATCCGCGGCCCGTGCACCCACCGGTAGTACCGGTATGACAACTTCCACCGGTCCTCCTCGAAGCGGAACCGCTGGAGGCAGTCCACGATCGGCAGCGCTTCGACCGACTGCAGTTCATCCGGAGAATCCGAGGCGACCTGGACTCTGTTGTCGAAGTAGACCATCCAGTGAAGGCACTCGACTTCGGTGTCGGACAACATCTTCCACTGGAAGTTGGTCAGAGCATGAAGGCGCCAGTAGCGATGATCGGTGGGCAGCGTTTCCACCTCTCGCTCCTGTTGCGCCGTGTGCTCCTCAATTCCTTCAACTCGTCTCACGGTCGGCGGGTCTGCAACGTCGTCGACGATCTCGCGGACGAAATCATCGGTGACGTAGTTGAGCTCGTCGAGCACGCGGCGGTACTCGCCTAGGCGATACATCCCATTCAGAAGGTTGCTGCAAGCCGCGAACGCGCGCAGAGCGCGGTCCGAGGGCTCCTTACCCATATCCTCATGGGGCAACGCGAAGTAGTCACGCATATCTGTCATTGGAGAGCCAATCTTTCTATCAGTAATGAGCCGTCTTCAGGGAAGCGATACAACCGAGCTCTGCGTTCGCCGTACGGCGGACGTCTACTGCTCGACATCACGTTGACTTCGCACCCAAAGCCAAGAAGTCGTCATCGAGACCAAAACACCGCATCGCGTTGCGGTACAGGACCTTTTCCTTGTCCTCTGGGCTGAGCGACGTCATGCGGTTGTCGATCGCATCTTCGATCTCATCGCCGAACAGACACGTGGGATGCGGGTAGTCGGTCTCGAACATGAGGTTGTCAACGGGGAGAGTCGTTGCCGACTGATCCTGGAGCCGCTCGTACCAGGTGTTGACGAACATCTGGCGATGGAAGAGCTCGCTCGGCAACTCGTCGGACTTCATCTCCGATCGTGTCCGCCATGGCTCGAAGCGCTTGTAGTGCTCATCCAACGCTTCCAGAGCGAAGGGCACCCACCCCACGCCCGACTCCACGATCGCGAACCTCAGCTTCGGAAAGCGCTGCAGCACGCCCGACAGCAATATGTCGATGGCACTGATCGCGTTCCCCAGGAAGGCCTCGACCGTCGATGCGATCTGCATGATCGCAAATCCCATTATCCGCGTGTGGTATTCCCCGCGATCGAACTCTCCGCCGCCGGCATGGAAGCTGATCGACAGGTCGGCATCCTGCGCTGCCGCCCACAGCGGGTCCCAGGCGGTATCGGTGAATGCCGGGCATCCGTGGATCTCCGGCACGCCGCTCATCACGAGCCCCTTCATGCCGAGGTTCGCACAGCGGACCACCTCTTTCACGGCCATTTCGATATCCCAGTAGGGGACGTTCGCCAGGGGGATGAAGCGGCCCGGCTGCTCGGTGGCCCATGAGTTGACCCAGTCGTTATATGCAGCGACGACGGTGGCCTGATACTTCTTGTCGTCGTGGCCTCCCGCCATGTACACCTCGGGATTCACCAGGCCGAGGTTGGGATACGTCGCGGCAGCGCGGACGCCGAAGTCGTCCATCACTTTCGCCCGCTCGTTCGGATCGTACGACGATGGATGCTGCTCTTCGAACCGTCGCGGGAACAGGGCCCACGCTGAGTCGTCGCCTTCGACCGTCGAACGGCGCTCGTAGGATCCGTCTTCGGCCTTGTACACGACGCTGGCCGTGACCATCCAGACCTTCTTGTCGCCTACGAACCAGTAGTCAGCGTCCTCTTCGGGCACATACCTGATGTGCGGGATCAGGTCACCATATTTCGACGGCATCCGACTCGTGAATATGTCCCTTGGTTCGCAGATGTGACAATCAGCATCGATAATAATCATCGATATACCTTCCCATTGATAGAAGCCGCTCTCGGCGAAGCGTGGCTGGATGCGTTGACAGCTGTTGAGTAGATGGCGCGCGTGCAGTGCATCGAGGCGCTCCCCGTCCTCGCCCAGACATGGGCCACACCTTCTTGTCCCCCCGAATTCATGAGAAGCGTCCTCCCGAACTTGATCTGACGCTTAACGTAAAGGATAGAGGTCTGACAGTTGCGACGCAAGCGATCGACGCGGTCGGCTCCCCGACAGGAGTCGTGGCGTGAAGGTGGGCGGTCGGCGCAGACGGATCTGACCCCAGATCTGTCGCCGAACGTGAATATTGACAGGGCCAGCCTGAGCGGCGGGGCACGTTCGCCGAGCCACTACAGGGCTGCGTCGACGGCCTCGACGAACTCGTCCATCGCCCGTGCGCTCCCCGGCAACATCAACAGCGCGAAGTAGCCGTGCATCTGCCCGGCCTGACGGCTGAGCTCGACGGGAACACCGGCGGCCTTGAGCTTGGCAGCGTAGGCTTCCCCTTCGTCCCTCAACACGTCGTACTCTGCGGTCTGGACGTGCGCCGGCGGTAGACCGGACAGATCGGCCCGCAGCGGGGACGCCTCGGGCTCGGCCCGACGTGAGACATCCGGGCAATACAGGTCCCAGAACCACTCCATCCCCTCGCGGTTCAACATCAACTGATTCTCCTCGGCGGTGTATGAGGCGGTGTCGAGGCCGGAATCGGCCACGGGATAGATGAGGCCCTGCCAGGCGATCCGCGGTCCGTTGCGATCCCGAGCCCGGAGGGTTACGGCGGCAGCCAGGTTGGCCCCTGCGCTGTCACCGCACACCATCAACGGAACGTCGGCGCCCGCGACCGAATCGATGTTCGCTGCGGCCCACTCCAGCGCGGCGTAGCAGTCGTCGACTGCAGCCGGGTACGGGTTCTCGGGTGCGAGTCGGTAGTCGACGTTGACGACGGCACATCCGGTGCGGTTCGCCATGATGCGACAGAGGTGGTCGTAATCCGCGGCACTGCCGATCACCCAGCCGCCCCCGTGGTAGAAGACCAGGACCCCACGGACCGGCACGTCCGGGACGAGCAGAGTGACGCCGAATTCAACGCCGTCCGAGGAGGTGACGGTGTGGTCCTCAGAGCGGGCCACATCGGGCCCCGGTCCGAGCATCTCGGTCATGGCGCCTGCCATCTCCCGTGCCTCCGCCGGGGCGAGCTCGTGAAGTGGGGGTGCCCCGGCCTCGGCCATCTGGTCGATCAACTCGGTCGTCGCCTCGTCGAGCGGCATGTCAGTGTCCTTTCGTTAGCGGGCTGGATGAACAACCACGATCGACGATGTGACGCGGCACGGACATGGGACCTCTCATCGCAGCGACGAAGAGGTCCGGGCGAGGACGTCAGCGCACTCTTCGATCATCTCGGACATCACCTGACTCACGGACTTGAGCTCATTCATGGAGCCCACGACCTGCCCGACGTAGTAGGTGATCAGGTCGGCAGCGCCCGGGTGGTTCGGAGCAGCTCGTCGTATCCGTTCGCGCGCCTCCGCGGCAAGGGTCCCCTGAAGGGGCATGGGGAGCGCCCCGGGGGAATCGTCGCCGTCCCATGCCTCCGTCCATGCCGAACGCAGCTGGCGAGCGGGCTTGCCCGATGTCGAGCGTGATCGCACCGTGTCGCGAGACGTCGCGGCGAGGAACTTCTGCGTCAGGACCGGTTCTGTGTTCGCTTCGTCGGTCGTCAACCAGACCGAGCCGGTCCAGGCGCCCTGTGCGCCCAGCGTCAACGCCGCTGCAAGTTGTCGGCCACATGCGATCCCACCGGCAGCCAGTACCGGCAGGGGCGCAACCGCATCGACAACCTCCGGAACCAGCACCATCGTGGTGACTTCGCCCGTGTGGCCCCCGGCTTCGTGCCCCTGAGCGACGATGACGTCGACACCTGCGTCACGCTGGCGCTCCGCATGGCGCGTAGACCCGGCGACACCGGCAACGACAGCTCCCCGCTCATGAACCATGTCGACGAGTTCAGCGGGCGGGGCACCCATCGCACTCGCCACGATCCGCACGGGATGCTCGAGGGCCTGCTGGACCTGAGACACCGCGTGTTCCCGGCCGGGTGGCCGCGTCAGGAGAGGACCCACATCTGACAGCTGCGGCACGCCGTGGCTCTCGAGCAGATCCTCGACGAACCGGCGGTGCTCGGTGGAGATGAGGCCTTCCAGGGGGCGTTCGGCGCTCTCTTCGACCGTGATGGAGGGAAACAGGACGTCCACGCCATATGGGGCACCGTCGAGTTCGCCATCGATCCACGACAGGTCGGCTTCGATCTGCTCCGCTGTGAGCCCGGCGATGCCCAGGACGCCGCATCCTCCCGCACGACTCACGGCAGCGACGACATCGCGGCTGTGCGCGAAGGCGAAGACAGGTACCTCCATGCCTAGTTCCCGGCAGAGCTGTGTGCTCATGTAGACCGTCCTCTACTCGCGTTGAGGCATGGCGCTACCGAGCCTCGGTGTGACCGACGTGGGGCGGGCAGGCGCCCACCCCACGTCGACGTCCGGGGCGGAGGGGGTCCTCCCCGGGGGATCATGGGGTGATCAGCCGGCCTGCACTGCCTCGGTGCTGTCGAGGAACTCCCCGGTCGGCACGAACTCACCGTCTTCGATCAGATCGAAAGTGACCTCGAGGACCAGCACGCGGGGGAACCCGGGCATTGGACCCTCCGCGACCGAAAAGTCGATCACGGGCCCCCACATGCTCTGGTAGGCATCCTGCTGACGGAGCGTCTCGAGGAAGGAGTCTGCGGTGATCTCACCGTCGATCATCTCGACGATGTCGGTGAAGGCCACATACGCGGCCCAGGTCGACAGACCGGCGAGGCTGTTGAGCCGGGTGTCCTCGGGCACGCCGTACTCGTCGATCGCAGCCCTGGTTTCGTCCCAGACCCCATCGACGAGGTTCGGGTACGCGTTGAGCACTACGGCACCCTCGGTGAGGTCTGGGTACTCCTCGACGATCGAGGGGTCGAGGTTGCCCTGCGATCCGTAGATGCGCTGGTCGCCGCCGACGGTCCGGAGACCGGCGAGGAACGCCGCGAACGGGTCCTTACCCAACGAGACCCAGATGCAATCGGTGCCGTCGCTTGCAACAGCCGCCTGCGCGCTGAAGTCACCGGGATCCCCGGGGACGGAGGTGATGATCAGGTTGTCCTCGAAGACGCCGTAGTAACTCGTCGCCTGATTGGCGAGTCCGGTGAGGTAGTCGGTGAAGAGCTCCAGGTAGACGATGGCCGGGCTCTCACACCCGTCATCGGCCATCCTCTTGATTGCGGCGTGCTGCATGGTGTTCGTGGAACCGAAGATGAAGTTGTTGGGGCTCGAGAACTCCGCGGGCGTAACCGGGCAGCAGCTGCCGATCAGGGCGATGCCCGCCTCTTCGAGGATCGGGATGGCCACGGACATGTCGTATTCGAAGTGGCTCACGATGGCCACGACACCTTCGTTCACAGCCTCGCGAGCGCACGCGGCGGCCTCGTTCGGGTCACCCCTGCCGTCACAGGTGATGACCTCGAGCGGGCGACCGGCGACTCCGCCGCGGTCGTTGATGTACTGCTCGTAGACCCCCGCATAGGCGAAGATCTCAGGAGACGGGCCGAGGGTCGTCTCGACCGGGGTGATCGACATCACCTTGATCGGCTCACCGGAGGGCTCACCACCGTCGTCGCCAGCAGCCCCGTCGTCGCCAGCAGCCCCGTCATCGGCAGCAGCCCCGTCGTCGCCAGCAGCCCCGTCATCGGCAGCAGCCCCGTCATCGGCAGCAGCTCCGTCATCGCCACCGTCGTCGCCAGCAGCTCCGTCATCGCCACCGTCATCGGCAGCAGCTCCGTCATCGCCACCCGCACTGGTGTCGTCATCGTCGTCCCCGCATGCCGCCGCAATCAGCGACAGCGCGGCGAGCACCGCGATGAGCATCATCCATCCTCGTTTGGTCTTCACTATGAATTTCCCCTCTGGTTCGGTTCCATATTGTTCGTTCGACTGCTGGACTGCTGTATGCGCTCCGGATCGGGCATGAGCCCCGCGTCCCGTTCTGTTCGTTTCGCCGGCGCCCCTTACCGGTTCTGCCATTCGGGGGGTCGCTTCTCCGCAAACGCCTTCATCCCCTCGACCATGTCCGCCGACAACAAGAGGTTGTCGATCGCATCGTCGCCGGCGTCAATCGCGTCGATCGCGTCGACGGTCGTGTCTCCCGCCTTCATGGCCTGAAGCGAGACGCGTACCGACGTCGGCGAGACCGCCAGGATCTCCTCCGCCAGCTCACGTGCGGTCTCGAGCGCTTTGCCTTCGGGAGCGACCCTCGCGACGAGTCCGTGCCTGTGCAGCTCCTCGGCGCTGGCCGGGCGTCCGGTGAGGATCAACTCGTTCGCAAGGTGGCGCGGTATGGCCCTCGGGAGCCGCACGACGCCGCCGGCGGCGGCGAAGAGCCCGACCTTGACCTCGGACAGGGCGAAGGTGGCAGTCTCGTCGGCGACCACCAGATGACACGCGAGGGCCATCTCGAACCCGCCGCCGAACGCGAAGCCGTTCACGGCGGCGATGACCGGTTTCGACATCGACCGACGGCTGGTCAGACCCCCGAAGCCGCCCTTGGGGACCCAGACTGGCTTGCCGGATGCGCCGTACTTGAGATCTGCGCCGGCGGAGAACGCCCGGTCGCCCGCTCCCGTGAGGATCGCCACCCAGAGATCATCGTCCGCGAAGAACGTGTCGAAGATCTGCCCCAACTCCTCGTGCGCCTGTGGTGTGAGGGCGTTGCGGGCCTCAGGTCGGTCGATCGTCACTTCGAGAAGGTGGCCGTCGCGGCGCACCTGGACGTTCTCGTAGTCGTCGCGCAGCCTGAGCGGCTCGGGCGGATACTCGTGATCCATCCGCTCCGAAGTCGTGGTGACCCGGTTTCCCCGGCCGAACGACCGGACGTGGATCGGCGTGTCGAAGACGGACTCCGAGGTGAGCAGCTCGACCATCGTCTCGTCGTCGCGCAACGTCGTCGAGAGGAATCGGCCGCCGCTGCCGGCGAGGCGACCGACGACGATTCCCTTTGCCGTGTCCCGGGAGTGCACGACGGTGAAGGTCTCGACCAGTGCCTCGCCATCGGGGTGACGTACGAGCTTCTCCTTCTCGACGGTGTCGAGTCGGGCCTGCACGTCGGCGCTGCGATTCGCGTGCCATGGACGCGGCTGAGCGGAGTAGACGCCGACGCTGCATTTCGAAAGCACGCCACCGTTAGCGGCGACCACTGCCCTGGCGCCCTCGTGTTCGCGGACGAAGGCCACCGCCTCGGCGATGCCGTGGAGCGAATAGTTGTTTCCCGGACCCCCGAAGAACGGCAAGCCACCCGTGAGCGTCAAGCCGCGCGGATCGTCGATCGCGAGGCCCAGACCGTCGCAGAGGGCGAGGACGGGGGCCGGGAAACAGCTGTAGAAGTCGAAGGCCCCGACGTCATCGAGCCCGATGCCGGCTACCTCGAGAGCGTGCCGCACGGCAGCCACGCCAGCGGGGTACGCGCCGAGGTCGGGACGCTCGAGCAGCGGAGGGGAGACCAGGTCCGCGTGGCCGTGCAGAAAGGTCCATCGGTCGGGCGGAACGCCGAGTTCGCGCGCCCTGTCCGCAGACATCATCAGCACCGCCGCCCCCTGGTTCACCTTGTCCCTCGCGATGAGGTAACGGGTGTAGGGATGCGCAACCATCCGATTCTTGTCAGTCGCGGTGACGAGCTCGTCCGCCGATCGGCGGGTCGGCGCCGCAGAGTGGGGATTCGCAGCGGCGATCTCGCTGAAACGGGCGAACAGCTCGCCCATCTCACGAGCGAGTTCCTGAGACGACATTCCCTTCGCCCGACGGCGTGCGTTCTCGCACACCGCGTACATGGCTGGAGCTGTGTTGAGACCGTGCATCGTCTCCAGCCGGGACAGCATCCCGGCGATGCCGAACCCCCGATCCTCCAGCTGACCGCCGACCGTCTCGGCCCAGCTCGGCGGATCATCGAGGCTCTTCAGATGCGCGGCCGTCGAGATGGCCTCGGCACCAACAACCAGAGCGGTAGAGCACTCGCCGGCCGCGATACGGGCGGCGAGCTCGCTGACGAGGTGTTGCGGCGACTGGCCACCGGCGATCTCTTGGATCGCGTGGGCCGGCTCGGCACCGATTCGACCTGCGACAGCCCGTGGGTAGTTGTCCGCCCGACCAAGCGGGGCCACGGCCATCGGGTTGGAATTCTCGAACTGCCGCGTCGCGGCGATCACGGCTACCGAGCTGGCAGGAACACCGGCGTCGGTCAACGCCTCGCGAGCCGCATCTCCACCGAGGTCGGCAGGCGATCGAGAGCCGTAGTTCTCCTCGCCGATGCGCTCGGAGACCTGGCCGACACCGACGATCACCGGCGTCGACCCGGACGGGATCGTCGTGTCGGATCCGCTCGCGCCGTTTGGTGTCGCGCTCACTGGCCCGTCTCCTCGCTGTTCACGACTTCATCTGACTGCCGTGCTCCCGAAGCGAGATAGCTGGACTCGATCTCCTTGATGCGGCCGCGCAACTCGATGGCGGTTCCTTCCAGCACGACGCGCCCCTGGCGCAGGATGTAAGCCCGATCCGCGTACTTCAAGGCCTGCTGGACGTGCTGCTCGACCAACAAGACGCCGGTGGCGTGGTTGTCCGCCGCGGCGCGTACGGCCTCGAGGAGCCGCTTGACGATCAGCGGCGCGAGGCCCAACGACAGCTCGTCGGCCAACAACACCTTCGGGTTGCGACACAGCGCCCTTGCGACGCTGAGCATCTGTTGCTCACCGCCCGAAAGCTGCCCGCCTTTGAGGTCGATACGCTTTTCGAGCTCGGGAAACAACTCCATGGCGGTGTCGAGGTCCACGTCCGCGATCTTGAGATTCTGGCGGGTGGTGAGACTCATGAAGACCGACTTCTCTTCGGTCACGTAAGCCATCCCGGCGCGGGCACGTTGGAACAGTGGCGCAGAGGTGACCTCGTCGTGGAGACGTACCTCGCCCGCCATCGTGGGTAGCTCCCCGGACAGGGCCAAGAGCGTCGTGGTCTTGCCGGCGCCATTGGCGCCGAGAAGGGCGACCACCTCACCCGGACGGACCTCGAGACTGATCTCATGGATGACCGGCTCGGAGCCGTACCCAGCAGTGATTCCGCGTGCATCCAGGACGGGCCTCGCTTGACCCGGTCCGGGTGAATCTTGGGTGTTCGCAGCGCTCGCTGTCGTAGTCATGACCTGACCGCCGACGCTGTCGTGATATCGGTCGACTCGGCGTCCTCTTCGGGCTCACCGAGATACGCAGAGATCACACGGGGATCCTGTTGGACCTCAGTCGGGGTCCCCTCGGCGATCTTGCGTCCGAAGTCGAGGACATGGATGTAGTCGCAGACATCCATGACGAAACTCATGTCGTGCTCCACGAGCAGCACGCCGATCCCCCATTCGTTCACGAGTCGGCGCAGGAGGTGGGCGAACTCAGCCGTCTGGGCCTCACCCAGCCCGGCGGTTGGCTCATCGAGGAGCAACACGCTCGGATTCGTCGCCACAGCTCGCGCGACGGCGAGCAGGCGTCGCTGGCCATAGCTGAGATCTTCGACGTTGCGATTCAGGTCGTCGCCGAGCTCGAACTCGGTGATGGCCGCCAGGACCTGCCCGGGGAGCGGGGGGTTGACCGGATACACGAGATCCCGCAGGTAGGACAGTCCGTCGCGGGGATCCGAAGCCGCTCGGAGGTTGTCCAACACCGTGGAGTCCTCGAACAACTCGAGTGATTGGAACGACCGCGACAGGCCCACCCGCGACCGTCGCGCTGCGCCGAGGCGTCGGACGTCCTCGTCGCCGAGCAATACGTCCCCGGTCGCCTTGGTGAACCCGGTGATCGCGTCGATCGCCGACGTCTTGCCAGCACCGTTCGGGCCGATCAGGCCGACGACCTGTCCCGGCTCGACGCTGAAAGAGACGTTGTCGACCGCCACGACCGCGCCATAGCGGACCGTGAGATCCCGCACGACCAGCGTCTTCGGCTCGACCGGCTCACGGCGGGCGTCGGACAGGTCGATAGCCGGAGACCTGACCTCGGGACCGGAACGACCACGGA
This sequence comes from Acidimicrobiales bacterium, assembly GCA_040219085.1. Taxonomy (NCBI): domain Bacteria; kingdom Bacillati; phylum Actinomycetota; class Acidimicrobiia; order Acidimicrobiales; species Acidimicrobiales bacterium. Next base: position 72,661 of record JAVJTC010000038.1, on the reverse strand, counting down.
TGGCCCTGCGAAGCCTTCTGCCCACCGCATTGACCAGCTCACCGAAGTCGCTCGCCAATCCATTCTGGTGGAAGAGCACCAGGAAGATGACAGTGACACCGCCGATGAGCTGCACATACCCCGATATCGAGGAGAACAACGCGTCCGATATCCGCGTTCCGATCCCCCCCGCGGTCAACGTCGAGCCGAGAACCGGGCCGAATAGGAATCCGATACCGCCGACGAAAGCCCATCCAACGAAGGTGATGGACGTGAGATTGGCGAACTCGCTGCCGAAGGTGATCGTGTCCTTGCGGAAGGCCAACATGACCCCCCCGACCGCAGCGATCCCCGCCGACAGGCTGAAGGCGTAGAGCTTGGCCCCGACGACATTGATGCCGAGTGCAGCCGCAGCCCGCTCGTTCGTCCGTACCGCGATGAGGCGACGGCCGGAACGGCCGCGCCGCATGTTCGCCACACCCAGTGTCAGGACGACCAGGAGCCCGAGACACACGAGCGCGTACCGACCGGGGTGGGTGGTAGCCGTGATATCCCAGCCGAAGAAGGACGGCCGACCGACGACGGTCCCCAGGAAACCGCCCGTGTAGCTCGCGTTCTTGAACAGCATGAGCTCGAGCGCAGCGCCGAGACCCAGCGTCAACACTGCCAGGTTGATGCCCCGGGCACGTACCGCCGGGAGAGCGAAGAGCGCACCGAGTGGAACGGCGGCGAGGACACCCACAAGGAGCGCAAGAAGGAACGGCCATCCCTGAGTGTCGACGAGCCGCCCGGCGACCCATGCGCCGAAACCGGCTATGGCGAACTGCCCGAGCGAGAGCTGGCCCGCGAAACCGGTGAGCACCACGATCGACAACAGCACGATGGCCGTGGCGAAGGTGACCACGAGCGAGTCCTGCCAGACGAGCGGGACCGTGATCGTCAGCGCCACCGCACCGCCCACTCCGATCAGCAGGCCGACCCAGTTGACCCGCCCGGTACCTACACGGGGGAGTCGCTGCAGAAAGTGTCCCCGCACCGGGAGTGCCCGGCCACGGACGAGAAGGACGAGCACGATCACGGCGAACGGCAGGGATTTCGGGACACCAGGTTGATCCACGTAGCGAATCAGCCAGCTCTCGCCGACCCCGATCGCCATGCCGGCTCCGAGCGCGATCGGGAACGAGCGGAACTCGGCCACCAGCGCCGCCGCGAGGGCTGCGAGGACCACGTTGGTCATGCCCGAGACCGACAACGTGATGATCGGCGAGACCAGAACGGCTGCCAACCCGGCGAGCGCCGAGCCGAGAGCCCAGTTGATCGTCGCGACCTTGTCCGAGGAGAGCCCGATCGACGAAGCCGCCCGCTGGTTCTCCGCTACCGCCGAGGTCGCCAGACCGAAAATCGTGAAGCGGTACAAGGCCCACAGGCCGAGCGTCAACACGATTGCGATACCCACGAGGATGAACCGGTCCACGGAGATCGAGATGTCCCAGAACGACACGGGGTTGGTCGGCAGCTCCACCCGCGGGAACTCGACAGTGGACGAGTACCGGATGACGGCGGCGGCCTGGAGCGTGACGAGTATCCCGAGAGTCGCCACCACACGTGCGAGCGGCGCCGCCCTGCTGAGCTGACGCATCACGAGCAGGTGGGACAGCGCCCCGAGCGCCGCCGAGACGCCGACCCCTACTACGAGGGACAACAGGAACGGGTGCTCGCCCGGAAAAGGAGACCAGGTGTAGTTGTTCTCCGTTCGGACCTCCCATGCCGCGTAGGCACCGAACATCCCAATCGCTCCGTGTGCGAAGTTCAGCACACCCGAACCCCGGTAGATGACCATCAGGCCTTGGGACGCGAGCGAATAGAGCGAGCCGAGACCGAGGCCGAGAAGGGCGAACTGGAGGAGATCCCTCATCGCACGGGCGCTTTCGTCTTCGTCGGCTGCGCCATCATGCTTCCTGCGGCGCGCTGATCAGGTCGAAACCCCGGTAGTCGTCTCGAACGATCTCGTCGCACGTCTCCCGGTAGAAGCCGACGCCTCCCACATAGGGCATGAACACTCGAGGCTTGCCGGGGACGTTGGCTCCCACGTACCACGAATCTGTCTGTGGGAACAGAGTCATGTCGGCCAGTTCGGACACGTGGCTGACCCAGTCGTCCTGAGCAGTGGAGGTGGCCTCGATGCCCGCCTCGCCGGCCTTGTCGACGTAGGCGACACAGTCGGCGATCCACTCGACGTGCTGCTCGATGGACACGATCATGTTCGAGAACACTGAAGGACTCAGTGGGCCGGTGATCGTGAACATGTTCGGGAAGCCGGCGACGGACAACCCGAGATAGGTGACGGGACCGTTCTTCCACTCGTCGCGCAACAACGCACCGCCGCGGCCACGGATGTCGATCGCGTTCAGCGCTCCGACCATGGCGTCGAAGCCCGTGGCGAAGACGATCGCGTCGACCTCGTACGACCGGTCAGAGGTCTCGATGCCCTTCCCGGTTATGCGCTCGAGAGGAGTCTCCCGCAGGTCCACGAGCGTGACGTTGTCGCGGTTGTACGTCTCGAAGTACCTGGTGTCCAGGCACGGTCGCTTCGTACCGAACGCGTAGTCGGTTGGCGCCAGCTTGGCGGCCAGTTCCGGGTCATCGACGATCCCGGCGATCTTGTCTCGGACGAACTGCGCCACCGTCTCGTTCGCCTCAATGTCTGTGAGCAGGTCGGCGTACGGGAAGAACTCGGCGAATCCCCCCTTGTCCCAGGCCTGTTGATACTTGCGGTTGCGTTCCTCGGCGGCCACCGCCAGCGCGGATGGTTCCGGTGGCGGCGCCGGCACGCCGTAGGCCGACGCACGCTGTTCTTCGCGGAAGTGGCGGTAGTCCGCCTTGAACTCCTCGATCTCGTCGCCGGTGAGGTCTCGATTCTGCGCCGGGAGCGAGAAGTTTGGCGTCCGCTGGAACACGGTGAGGTGTTCCGCCTGCTTCGCGATCTCCGGGATCACCTGGATACCGGTCGATCCCGTTCCGATGACAGCCACCCGCTTGCCCGAGAAGTCCACCCCGTCCTTCGGCCATGACGGCGTGTGATAGGTCGGCCCCGCGAACGACCCCTTGCCCTCGATGTCGATTTCCTTCGGCTTGGACAGACAGCCCACCGCCGTGATCAACCAGCGACACGTCACGGACCGACCGGTGTCGGTCTCGATGGTCCACGAGGTCGTGTCCTCGTCGAAGGTCGCGGCCGTCACCCTCGTCTCGAGAGCTATGTCACGACGCAGGTCGTAGCGATCCGCCACATGGTTGAGGTACTTCTCGATCTCGGGCTGGGCCGGGTAGCGCTCCGACCACTCCCAGTCCTGCTCGAGCTCGGGGTCGAACGAATACGAGTACGCCAGACTCTCTACGTCGCAGCGTGCCCCCGGGTAGCGATTCCAGTACCAGGTCCCCCCGACACCATCACCCGCCTCGAACACCTGGGTCGACAGCCCGAGCTCGCGGAGCTTGTACAGCATGTACAGGCCTCCGAAGCCGGCGCCGATCACGACCGCGTCGACGTCAGTGTCAGAACTGCCCTGCGACATTCTCGAACCCCCTCGTTTCGTTGCCGGCGACGCTGGTCGCCGGCACTTCCCCCTCGGCGACGAAGCCACTGCGGCTCGTTCAGCTCAACCTACACGATCTTACGTTGGACGTTCAATCTATGCAAGCACGCGCCCGGCGGCTCGCCGTCCGGCCCAGGACAACCGCGATCTGCAACTGTCCGGCTGCGGACGGTTGCCTGGGAACCGCCCCTCTGGTAGTGCTAAGGGGCTGGATCTAACGTTAAAGAGTAAGTACTCACGTCGAGTAGGCCTCGAGCGAAAGGGCGCCTTGGTGCCACAGTACACACCGGCGGCAGATCCGAACTCGGTCAGGCGAGCAGCCCACACCGCGCACGGCCGCTGGTCTCCGCAACGGCTACAGGAGATGTTCAGCCCGGCGTCGATCGCACTGGTCGGCGCGTCCGAGCGGTCGGCCTGGACCGGCATCATCCTCCACGCGATCGAGATCGGACAGTTCGGGGGCAACGTCGAGCTCGTCAATGGCCGGGGCGGCGAGGTGTTCGGCAAGATGGCGAAGCCTCGGCTCACGGACCTGGATTCGCCCGTGGACCTGGCAGTGGTCTCCGTGCCGGGCGCGGCCGTCCTGTCGACCATCGAAGACGCAATCGCCGCCGGCGTGCGCAATGCCGTCGTTTTCAGCGCCGGATTCGCCGAGACGGGGGCCGAAGGGAGATCGGCCCAGGACGCCGTCGCCCGCCTCGCCATCGACAACGACCTCGCGATCCTCGGACCGAACACCCTCGGCTTCCTCAACACGTACGGCGGGATCAACGTCCATCCGAGCACTCTGTCCGAGCCACCCCGGCAGGGCCACCTCAGCCTCGTCTCCCAGAGTGGGGCACTCAACGGCTCCATGTTGGGCTACTGCCAGAACCACGGAATCGGCATCAGCAAGGTCATCAGCGTCGGGAACGAGGCGGTCCTCGACGCCGCTGACGTACTCACCTATCTCGCGGAGGACGAGGACACCCGGGCGATCGGCGTATTTCTCGAGGCGATCCGCCGACCGAGCGAGTTCGTGGAGGCACTGGAGGCGGCTCGGGCCCGATCGAAACCGGTGATCGTGCTCAAGGCTGGGCGGCACGAAGTCACCGCCCGCGTCGCCGCCGCACACACCGGGGCCTTCGTCGGCGACGATCGGGTGATCGACGCGGTGCTCCGCCAGTACGGCGCCATCCGGGTGAACTCGCTCGAGGAGCTCGTCAACACAGCCGACGTCATGATCCGCACGGGCGCCCTGGGCGGCAACCGACTCGTCGTTGCGGGCATCTCCGGCGGAGGCTGCGACATCATCGCCGACAGGGCGACAGACGCCGGACTCGATCTGCACCCCTTCACGGAAGGCACTGAAGCATCTCTTCGCTCAGTGCTCGCCGACTTCGGGGCAGTCAACAACCCTCTCGACGTCACCGGGGCCGCCGTGTCGGACCCGTCGATCTTCACCCAGGTGATCACCACCCTGGGTGGGCTGGAGGATGCCGACGTCATCATCGTCCAGTACGACGTCCCGACCAGCGAGGCAGGAGTCACCGAAGGCTTCCGGCAAATCGTCTCCACCATCAGTTCGCTCCCCAAGCCTGCGCTCCTCATCGGCAACCTCAGCTCCGAGCTGCCGTCGGGACGTGACCACCTCGGAGACGGCGGAGATTGCTGCCATCCCGGCGGGATGGAACAGGTGATCGCAGCGATCGGACGGGCCGCTTGGTGGTCGGCGCGCCTCGACCACGGCACGGAGGCCACGCCGAGCAGTGCTCAGCCGGACGACCAGGTCAGCAAGCCCGTCGGCTCCTGGAGCGAGGCCCGTGCCAGGGACCACGTCGCGTCATTCGGCGTTCCCGTCGTGCCTGCGGCACACGCACTCGACGCCGATGCTGCAGTCGCGGCAGCTAGCTCCATGGGTTTCCCCGTCGTCGTGAAGGCGAACGGCGCAGCGCTGGCCCACAAAACGGAACTCGGAGCCGTGGAGCTCGACCTCAGGACCGAAGACGACGTGCGAAACGCGTGCGAGCGCATTGCTCACGGCGTGCGCCATCTGTCGCCCGATGGCTTCCTGGTCGCACCCTTTCGACCGCCGGCCGTGGAACTGATCGTCGGCGTTGCCCGCACAGAAGCGTGGGGACCGATCCTCGCCGTCGGTTTCGGAGGGGTGCTGACCGAGATCCAGGCGGACACCTCACTGCGAAGGCTTCCCGTCGGCGCCGCCGATGTCGACGAGATGCTCGCCGAACTCACCAATGCGACGGTTCTCGAAGGTGTCCGCGGTCGACCGGCCGCCGACCGACAGCGCCTCATCGAAGTGGTCCTCTCGCTGGCAGACGCCGCGCTCGCCCTCGGCGACGACCTGGAGGCCCTGGAGGTCAACCCGTTGGCCGTCGACGGTGGCCGGATCGAAGCGCTCGATGCGCTCGTGACCATCACGAGACCCGATGGAACGAGCCCTGTCTCATCAGCGAAAACGGAGGGAAACCAATGAAGAACCAGCTGTGCGAACAGCTCGGCATCGAGTTCCCGATCTTCGCGTTCACCCACTGCCGCGACGTCGCCGCGGCGGTGAGCAGGGCGGGCGGCCTGGGCGTCCTCGGGATCGCCACCCACACGCCCGACCAGCTCGAAATCGAACTCGACTGGCTCGATGACGCTGTGGGCGACGCCCCCTACGGCGTCGACATCCTCCTGCCCACAGGTGCGTCGGACGCCGACGACGCTGACGACGTCAGGAAGCAGATCCCCGACGCGCACCGACACTTCGTCGAGGATCTGCTCGAGCGGTACGGCGTCCCTCCGCTGAAGGACGCTGCCAGAGAAGTTCAGACGGCTGTCGGCGAGGACAGGTCGGTGGGACTCATCGAGCAGGCACTCGCGCACAAACCCAGGCTCGTCGCGAGCGCCCTCGGCCCGCCGCCTCCCCGCCTCATCGAGGCGGCCCACGCGAACGGCGCACACGTTGCGGCCCTCGTCGGCACGACGACCCATGCCGAGCGACAGCAGGCCGCCGGCGTCGACATCATCGTCGCCCAGGGTTATGAGGCAGGTGGTCACACCGGCCAGATCGCGTCGATGGTTCTCGTCCCTGAAGTCGTCGACGCTGTTGCTCCGCTGCCTGTCCTCGCCGCCGGCGGTATCGCGAGCGGCCGCCAGATGGCAGCCGCGATGGCACTCGGCGCCCAGGGGGTATGGACCGGTTCGGTGTGGCTGACCACCCAGGAGGCCGAGACTCATCCCGTCGTGAAGCAGAAGTTCCTCGCCGCGACTTCCAGCGACACGGTGCGCACGCGGTCGATCACCGGGAAGCCGGCCCGGCACATCAAGTCGGCCTGGACCGAGGCGTGGGACGACCCGTCCGCACTCGACACGCTGCCCATGCCGTTGCAGTGGATCCTCATCCACGAGGCCTACGAGCAGATCGAACGCTCGGCTGCTACTCAGCCCGGAGCCGGCGAGCTGATCACCTACCCCGTCGGCCAGGTCGTGGGCTCACTCACGCAGGTGAAAGCTGCCCGTCAGGTCGTGTTCGAGATGGTGGAGGAGTACATCGCCGCTGCATCGACCCTCGCCTCGACGTTGGACGAGACGTGACCGGGGGTCAGGACGGGACCTCCCACTCGACTCGCAAACTGCGACATCATGGCGACGGCCTCGGCACGCGAAGGCCATACTGGCTCTGGCCGCTCGAGGCTTCTCAGTCGCCGGCGCACCGGGGGCCCCGCTAGCATGAACGAGGGTTGGTCAGTGGTGACGAGAAGGAAAGCCGATGTCTAGTGCTCGTACCGCTGCCGACCAGGACCTCGAGGGCGAACTCCTCAACATTGGCGAAGTAGCCCGTCGCGCAGGCGTCAGCAGCCGGACGATCCGGTACTACGAGGAACTCGGGATCCTGCCCGAGCCTCCGAGGTCGGAGAAGGGCACCCGGAAGTACCCCCTCGAATACGTGACGTATCTCCGATGGGCCCTGACCCTCAAGCAGCTGGATTTCCCGCTCGAAGAGGTACGGATCCTCGCCCCAGTTGGACGTGGGCGGGAGCTCGATGGCGATGCACGCGCAACGGCAGCATCTCTCATCGAGGAACGAATCGCCGACCTCGAGAGCAAGATCGACATACTCCGAATCCTGGCAAAGCTCGTCGACGGATCAGCCGTCGCCGACACGACGACCATAAACGTACTGCTCAGAGCCGCTGGATCAACGCAGACCAGCAATGAGGCCGTCGGCACAGCATAAGCGCGTCGGCCTCAGCTGAACGGGGGGGGAACCATGTACGAAGGATGCACTGTCGTCGATTCTGATGCGCACGTCATCGAACCGCGAGACCTGTGGGACACCTACATCGATGCGGAGTTCCATGATCGACGTCCGGTCCTCAACCCGAACAGGATCGTCGGTGTCACCGTCGACGGACGCTACATGCCCGCCGGCTACGTGGGGACCGATGGTGAGGCCACCGAGTTCGAGCTGAGGCTCGAAGAGAGATGGCGCGAGACTCTGTCGGAGGGCATCGAGCGGGACTGGTCCGCGGACTTCTACCTGGACGCGTTGGCTCAGGAGAACATCGACGCCATGGTCCTGAACCCGACGAACGGGCTGTACGCGACGGCGGTCGACGATATGGACCCACGGTTGGCCTCCGCCATCAACCGAGCCTACTCCCGGTGGGTCGCGGACTTCTGCTCAGCCGCCCCGGACCGACTGATCGCAAACGCACCTGTCTCCCTCCACGACCCGGCAAATGCGATATCCGACGTCGAATACGTCGTTAATCACATCGGCCTCAAGGCAGTCGTCATCTCGCCCAATACCGTGAATGGACGCCGACTCGATTCACCAGAACTCGATGACTTCTTCGGAACCGTCGCGGCTCTGGGTGTGCCGTTGGCACTTCACGACATCACTGGCGGCTACCTTCCCCAGTACGGATCCTCCCATCCGTCTCGTCTCGCCCGTCACGTCTTCTCTCATACGGTCGATCAGATGGGCGCCATGTACGCACTTACGGCCGGTGGAATCCTGCACCGACACCCAGGTCTGAGAGTCTCGATCTGCGAGACGGGCGCGGGCTGGCTTCCCTATTGGCTCGACCGCCTCGATCAGACCTTCGAGTTCCTCGACCGGATCGACGAAGGCGAGCGCCACAGCGAGGCTGCCGACCTCGATGAACTGCCGAGCGCCTACTTTCGTCGTCAGGGGTGGATAAACGTCGAACCGACCGAACCCAGTCTGCGGGCGACGGTCGACTATCTTGGCTCGGACAGGATCCTCTGGTCGAGCAAGTTCCCGGTCATGGATTCGGCATACCCCGGAATGGTCCGGAACCTGTTCATCGCCGAGAACGAGGGGCTCTCCAAGTCCGAGATGGCCCTGTACGCCGGCCTCAATGCCATGTCGCTGTACGGAGTGGGCGGGGCCTGAACCAAGAGGCGCGCCCAGCCGGCACGACAGGAGCCATTGATGCGAGCTGCCATATACCGGGGACCAGACTGGATCGAGGTAGGGGAATATCCAGACCCCCAGCCTGGACCCGGCGAAATCCTCATCGAGGTTCACGCGTGCGGCATGTGCGGATCCGACCTCCACGCGATCTCGGCGGGCTGGCCGCAGCCGGGCTCGGTGATGGGCCATGAGCCCGCCGGCGTCGTCACGGCGGTCGGGCGCGGGGTCGACCATGTCGGGCCCGGGGACCGGGTCGCTGTGGTCGCATCTGCGGCCTGCGGCGAATGCCGGTACTGCGAAGAAGGGGCGCGCAACCTCTGCACCGACCGGAAGGCACCCACGAACGGGGCGTACGCGGAGCAGATAGTGGTTCCGGCGGGATCCTTCGTCGTTCGCCTGCCCGACAACGTCACCTTCGAGGAAGGCTCGATCCTCGAACCGCTGTCGGTGGCGGTCCGAGCTGTCCGAATGGCTTCCCCGGGGCCCGAAGCCCGCTGCGCAGTCGTCGGCCTCGGCGCGATCGGGCAGTGCGTCGTTCAGGCGCTGCGAGCGGGCGACGTTCACGAGATCATCGGGATCGACATCTCCAAGCCGCGGTTGGATCTGGCACGCCGATCGGGAGCGAACCACGTAGTCGACGCTTCTTCGGTGGACACAGCCGAGGCGCTTCGCGACCTCGCCGGTTCCGGCAGTCACCGGGGCTACGAGTACGCGGATGTCGACTTCGTCTTCGAGTGTTCCGGCGCGCTCCCTGTGATGCGCGAGATCGCAACGACCTACGTCCGCCCTTCCGGCACGATCGTGATGGTGGCCCTGTTCGAGACGGATGTCTCCTTCGATGCCAACCCCATCGTGCGCAAGGAAGTCGTCCTACGGGGCAGCTACGCCTACGACGACGATGACATCCGGGTCGCGGCGGATCTGCTCACACAACGCCGAGTCGACCTGTCAGGTCTGGTCACTCACGTGGTGCCGCTGGAGTCCATCAGCGACGCGCTCGACTTCCAGCGAGACGCTGAGCTGTCCGTGAAGGTGGTCGTCGCACCAACCCCTAGTTCCTAGGCTTCCAACCCCCATCGACCGGCAGAACCGTTCCGGTGACGTAGTCGGACAGCTCGGTGGCGAAGAACTCGATCACCCTGGCGCAGTCCTCGGGCGTACCCGCACGACGTAGTGCGAAATCCCCGAGTTCCTGGTTCGATCGCGTCATCTCTGCGATCCTCGCCGTCTGGATCAGTCCGGGCGCGATGCAGTTTGCGGTCACGTTGTAGGGCCCGAGTTCCTGCGCGAGATAGCGCGTGTAGTGCGCAATCGCCGCCTTGTTCGCTCCGTAGTGGGCGTAGCCACCGTCCCGGCTCGTCTCGAGGGCGGCATATGACGCAACGGTGATGATCTTCCCGGACCGCTGCTCCTTCATGAGCGGCGCGACACCACTACAGCTGTACACGGTGCCGTAGAGGTTCATCCCAGTGACCTGCTCGAGCAGGTCACTGGAAACCAGCGTCGCAGTCGTCTCGGCCGGCGTGCCACGACCGCCACCTGCGTTCGCGACGAGAACATCGGCGCGACCCCACGACCGGGCCACATCCTCGACCATCGCGAAGGTTGCGTCGCGGTCCGAAACATCGAACTCGAAGCCGAGTGCGTCCACCCCACCTTCGATGATCTCATCGACAACAGTTTCGGCCCTCATCGCCTGCCGTTCCGCCTCGAACTCGGCATACGAGCGGAGGTCGAGGTCACAACAGGCGACCTTGGCACCCAATGATGCGAGTTTCAGTGCATATGCCCGCCCCAACCCCCGGGCTGCACCGGTGACGATCGCCACCTTCCCAGCGAGCTTCTTCATCGACTTCGCCGCTGCCTGTCCGATTCGACCTTCGGAGACCGACCCTCCAGTTGGCCACGAACCAACCGGGAGAGCTCCGCTGCACCTGGCAGCACGCGCTGGGCCTCCGCACCCAATGGGATCGGCAGGTCAGCTGCTGCACAACGGACCACGGGCGCACGCAGGGAGGGAAATGCCTTCTCCGCGATCAACGCAGCGATCTCCGCCCCGAAACCCCCCGTCCGATGTGCCTCGTGGGTGATCACCACACGGCCGGTCTTGGCGACCGACGAGAGGATGGTCGGTTCGTCGAGCGGCACGAGCGAACGGGGATCCACCACCTCGACGGAGATACCGTCGCGAGCTAATTCGTCAGCGACAGTCGTGGCGACCGGGACCATGGCGCCCAGGGCGACGACCGTGACATCGCTTCCCTCTCTGACGACATTCGCCAACCCGATCTCGACGAGGTGGTCCCCATCCGGTACCTCCTCGGGCTCCCCGTAGTACATGCCCTTCTGCTCCATGAAGATGACGGGGTCATCACAGCGCACCGCTGCCTTCAACAGCCCGAGGGCGTCGGCAGGCGACGACGGCATCACAACGATCAGGCCGGGAGAGTGACAGAACCAGGCCTCGTGGCTCTGGGAGTGCGCCGGGCCACCACCGCCCATGTAGCCCTGGCCACTGAAGTTCGCACCGAAGGGGAGCCGGACGACGAGGGGGAGCCGGAACTGACCCTTCGTGACCGCGTACTCCTTCGACATCGTCGTCATGATCTGGTCCAACGCAACGGTGACGAAGTCGGCCATCTGGATCTCGATGATCGGGCGGAACCCCTCACGGGCCAATCCGATGCCGGTGCCGACGTAGCAGACCTCCGAGATGGGGAACTCGATGACCCGCTCGGGACCGAAGCGGTCGAGCAGGCCACGGGTCGTGCCGAACAGACCTCCGAAGGCACCGATGTCGATTCCGAGGAGGAGGACGTCTTCGTCGCGCTCCATCTCCTGGAGGTGGGCTTCGCGGATCGCTTCCTGGTAGGTCAACTTGGCCATCGGCCTCACGCACCCATCCATGCCGGCGGAGGCGTGGCGTGAGCCAACCCCCAGGCTTCGGCCGCGCTGTAGCGAGGCGCGCCGTCTTCGACCACCTGTGCGGCCCGGGCGGCCCGCGCCTCATCGACGGCTTCATCGACCAGGGCTGTCATGTCAGCGAGCATCGCGTCGTTCATCGCGGGGTCGAGTTCGCCCGCTGCGATCGCGCGCTCCCTGGCCTCCGCGACGCAGTCGCGTCTGTTCGCCTCGGCAATCTGCTCCGGGGTCCGGGGGTCTTCGAAACCGACGGCGTGGGGCCCCGGCCGCAGCATCGTCAACTCGAGGAGCCCCGGGCGCTGTTCGCTGCGGGCACGTTCGACTGCCACGGACGTCGCCTGCTGGACTGCGGCCACGTCGTAGCCATCCGCCTGGGATGCCGAGATTCCGTAGCCTGCCCCCCGATCCGCCAGGCTCGCCACCCGGGTGGTGCTCGAGAAAGGGTTGCTGAGCGCGATCCCGTTGTTCTCGATCACGAACACGATCGGCAGTGACTTCACTCCCGAGACGTTCATGGCCTCGTGAATCGCGCCAGAGCTCGCCGTGCCGTCGCCGAAGACCGAGACGACCACGTTGGGCTGCTGTCGGAGCTTGAAGGACATGGCCACGCCGACCGCTGAGGGGACCTGGCCACCGACGATGCCCGAACTCCGGAGGATCCGCGCGCGACCGGGGTGCTGGTCCCGAATGCCGGGGATCAGGCCGAAACCCTGGAGGACCAGTTCGCGCACGGTCAGCCCCCGGGCGTGCATGATCGAGGCGCCGCTGCGATAGCTCGGCTGGACGACGTCATCGAACTCGACGGCCGAGCCGATACCGAAACCGATCGCCTCGTGCCCGAGGGCCGAGTGATGGCCGCTGAGCTCGCCCGACTCGGAGAGCTCGGTGATGCGCGCCTCCGCCAGGCGGGCACCGAGCACGCCCCGGTAGTAGTCCAGCGGCGACCTCGGCGTGCGCTCCGACGTCTCGAGATCAGCAGTCATGTCGTCTTCCCAGTAGTCCTGCAACTCGTCGACGTGCGAGCTGGCCGGAAACCGCCGGACCCCCTGCGCCGGCACCCGAACCCCCGGGTGCACCAACCTGACGCTTGACGTCAAGAGTAATCATCCACATGCGGGTCGGACAAGCGGGCGGCGGGCGGCTACTTCAGAGCGATCGGGTTGATCGGCGATCCGACGGCACCGGGGATCACGAGGGGCTGCGATGCCAACATGAACTCGTAGCGGCCGTCGGCCGCGCAGTCCTCGGCCAGTTCGTCGAGGACCCAGAACTCGCCGAGCGGGAGGCCGAGGTCGACCAGACATGCATGGTGCACGGGCATGAGCCGGCTCGGTTCGGCGGTCGGCCTGCCGACTTCCACGGCGATGGTGTCTGCAGCAACTGCGGAGATCCCGTTGTCGTGGAACCAGCCGACGCTGGCCTCGGTAAGGCCCGGCGTTGCGTAGAAGTACTCCAACTTCGCGGCCTCGCCCTCGATGCCCCACCACTTGTCGAGATACCCGGTGCGCAACAGGACGATGTCACCCGAGTGGATCTCGCAGCCCTGGGCCTCCACGCACGCCTCGAGCTCCGCGCGGCCGATCCCGGTCGCGTCGGGGAGGCAATCCACCCCCTGGGTCCGGGCGAGGTCCAACAGGACGCAGCGGCCGACGAAGGCCTTGCGCATGTGTTCCATCCCGAGGTTCCGGGCTCCACCCGCAGCGGTGATATCGCCTCCCCAGTAGCCGTTGTACATCGAGTCCTCGGCGCAGAAGTGCCCGAAGCCGTCCCATTGCGTGGACCCCTGCAACGGCATCTGCAACATGTCGTCGTTGAACTGGATCCCGGGCACCTCGGCCTGGGCGGGGGAGCCGACGATCAGGTCCGACCCGGCCATGATGAACCAGTGCAGCGGAGCAGGGCGATGAGGAGAACGCGGCCCGGCCGCGTCGATCTCGAGGGCGAGCGAGAACACCTTGCCCTCGGTCACCAACCTGGCCGCCGCGACGATCTGTTCGGGTCCGATGAGGTTCTGGGTGCCGATCTGGTCGTCGTCACCCCACCGGCCCCAGTTGTTCGGCTCGTGCGGCTCGTAGCCGCCCCGGACCTTCCCGTGCTCGTCGACGGTGTAGCTCGGCGGCGTCCAGCCGGCTGCGTAGTCCCCCGGTTGCGTCCGTCCCATGATGACTCCTTCTGTCTATGAGCTTGGTGTTCGACAACGGTTGAACTGTCGTGGCCCGGAGCGCTGCTCCCCGACGCGAGTCGGTCACCGCGTCGGCGGGACGCGGGCACGAGGCACCCATCCGGGATCGGCCGGAAGGACCCGATCTCCGGTAGCGGACCGGAGCTCACTGACGCCGCCCCCGGACGCGGGCCCTCAAACCGAGAGACCGAAGAGCCCCACCGCGTTCGCACGCAGGATCTTGTCCCGGTCGACCGGGTCCAGGTGTCCGAGTTCGGCTCGGGCCACGCTCTCAGACGACGGCCAGGTCCCGGTCTCGTGCGGATAGTCCGTCTCGAAGAGCACCTGATCGACACCGACCCGGTCCAACAGAGCGATGCCCACCGGGTCACTGAAGAAGCAGGAGAAGACCCTGTGGTGGTAGTAGGAGCTCGGTGGCTGATCGACGTTGTCCGGAAACAGCCATCGTTGGCGGTGGAACGTGTCGTCGGCGCGTTCGAGGACATAGGGGATCCACCCGATCTGTGCCTCGGCGTAGAAGAGCTTCAGGTCGGGAAATCGCGCGAGAACGCCGGAACACAAGAAGTCCACCATCGATGTCGCGCTGTTGTTGAAGATCATGACGGCCTGCACAGCGAAGGGCGCGTCGTCGGATGAGGTGATGATGCGACTGCCCGACCCTATGTGCATGGCGACCACGGTCTGCGTCTCGTCACACGCCCTAAAGAAGGGGTCCCAGAATCCGGAGTGGATACTCGGGACGCCCAGCCAGGCAGGGATCTCGCTGAAGGACACGGCCCGCACTCCGCGTTCGGCATTGCGACGAACCTCGGCTGCCGCCAGCTCCGCGTCCCACAGAGGGATGATGCACAGCGGGATGAGCCGTCCTCCGCTGTCGCCACACCACTCCTCCACCATCCAGTCGTTGTAGGCACGAATGCACGCAAGCCCGAGTTCCCGGTCGCGCCCCTCCGAGAAGAGCTGTCCGGAGAATCGCGGATAGTTCGGAAAGCACATCGACGCGGCGATGCCGTTGATGGTCATGTCCTCGAGTCGGGCGGCGGGTTGCCAGCAGCCGGGTCGGATCTCCTCGAAGCTCACGGGGGTCATGTCGATGGATGACGCCTCGAAGCCCGCTGAGGCCTCGTTCCGCTGCATCGGCTTGATCTTGTCCTCGTAGTGCCAGAAGGCCGCGGGCGGTGCCGTCCCGTCGCCGTGCAGCCGCCAGGAGTTCGCACCCTTGTCGTAGCTGGCGGCGTCACGGGGATGTTCGACCACGCGGGGCCCCTCCGCCCGGAGGCGCTGCGGCAGCCGTGACTGCCAGAGGTCCGGCGGTTCGATGACGTGATCGTCCGCACTGATGATCGTCGGAGCGTCGGTCACAAAGGCCCTCCCTCGGGCAGCGCTGGGCCGGTCCCCTATGAGGTCGCCGGAAGCGGGATCGAATAGAGATCAGCCGCGTTGTCCTGCATGACCTTGCGGATCGCCTCCTCGGAGAGACCCTCCAGGGCGTCGAGCGTCCGCTCGACGGGCGACGGGTAGAGGCATGTCGGGTGGGGAAAATCCGTCTCCCACATGACGTTGTCCGTTCCCAGATAGTCGATGGCGAAGCGCGCTGTGTTCTCGAACCAGAATGTGGCGTAGACGTTGCGGCGGAACTGGTCCAGCGCTGGAAGACGGTCGGGTGGCTCCACGCCAGGAAGCTCCTCGCGGTAGGAGTAGTCGACGCGCTCCAGGACGTAGGGGATCCAACCGATGCCGCTCTCGACGGACACCCATTTCAGGTCGGGCCACCGCTGCACGATGTCGCTCATGATCAGGTTGGTGATGAAGCGGGAGTTCGCCAACTCCGGGGCCACGGTGTTGACGCTGTCCGCTTCGCGTCGTGGCAGTGACGGCCAGGCCTGGGTCCACTCCTCGGTGGCATCGTGATTCGCCGAGCCCACGTGGATGTTGATCGGCAGCCCCAGGTCGGAGAGCACGGCGAAGAGCGGATCCCAGTGCGGGGTTCCCAGATCCGGCAGTCCACCCATGTCGGGTGAGCCCGGCATCGTCACGCCCCGAAGGCCCAGGCCTTTGACACGTTCCGCCTCCTTGATGGCGTCAGTAATGTTCCAAAAGGGCAGAACGGCCTGGGGGAAGAGCCGACCGCGGCTCTCCTCCTGCATCTCGGCACACGCGTCGTTGTAGATGGCGACCACCGCATAGGCGAGATCGCGCTCGACCCGCTGACACAGGACCGGCGCGAGGAAACCGAGCACGTTCGGGTAGATGAGCTGGGCGTAGATTCCCATCTCGTCCATGAGCGCGAGTCGGGCGATCGGATCGAATGATGCGGGATGCATCTCGTCCATCGGCATCGCCAGGCCGATGTCAGCCATTCGGGTCTTGGAGCCGTCCTTGCGCACGTACGAGAACGCAGCGCCGAAGGTCGGTTCACCGGCGAACACGAACTCCGGGTCACCTTTGGCGTTGATACGAGTCCGGGGGACGTCGTCGGCGTAGCGAGCGGGGGCTCGGCTCGTCCACAGGTCGAAGGGCTCTGTCCAGTGCGAATCGGTGTCGATGACGTACAGATCGGTGAGCCTGTCACTCAACTCGGCCGGCATGATTGCTCCTTCACCCGATCTCCATGCTCTGCAGGGAGGTTGCCGTGTCGCGTCCCGAACGGATCACACGACCGGGCCGGGCGTCACGGAACTCGCCCTTCTCGACGACGGGGACACCGTTCACGACGACATGTGAGATGCCGTTCGGCTCGCCGTAGAGGCGGCCGGCGCCGCCGGGGAGGTCGAATTCTGTCCGTGTCCGGCCGGGTCCGATGCGGTCCGGGTCGAAGACGACGACGTCCGCGTGTGCGCCCTGCGCGAGGATCCCGCGGTCGCGCAGGCCATAGAGCCCCGCCGGGCGACCCGTGAGAAGGTGCACGGCCTGCTCCAACGAAACAAGGCCGCGTTCGCGCACGCCTTCGCCCAGGACGACTGTGGTGTAGGAGAACGTGTCGAGCATGTCGAGGTGCGCCCCGGCGTCCGATGCCCCGACGACGACCCGCGGATCCGTCCACAGCGCGGACTTGGCAGCCCACGACCCCTCGTCGGTTCCCAGAGCCGGCAGGATCAGCGTGGTCTTCAATTCGTCGGCGACGACGACGTCACAGAGCGCATCCCACGCCGTGATCCCCCGGTCGGCGGCGATCTCGTCGACGGTCCAACCGTCGTAGCGCGCGGTTTCCGCCGAATGGGTCTCGAGGCGGTAGCCCCCCCAGTTCGCGGCGATGCGCGCCGGGCTCTCGCATCGGCTCGCCGATTCACCGAGCTCCGCGCGACGCACGGGATCGCGCAGATCGGCGAGACGCTGCTCGACGGGTTGGGCCACGAACCGTTGCCAGTCAGGAAGCATGTCGAGGATGAAGCAGGAGAGGAAGGAGAGCCGCGCACGGATCGCGTCGGGAGCGGTGAGCGCCACGACCCGACCACCCCGCTCGGCCGCGAGATCACTCACGGCCAACAGGTCCGGTATCTGTGGAAGCGTCTCGTCGTACACGACCAGCACGTTCCAGTTGAGAGGCCTCTGTGCGGCGGCCGACATGTCCGCCATCAGCTCGACGACCTCGGGATCGAACGGCATCGTCCCGGGAATGAACTCGAGGCTCGTACCGTCGAACTCACCCGTGACGCCGCACAGAGCCACCAACTCGCGCTTGTCCGCCCACCGAGACGGGACCGGAACACCACGGTGGTCCGAGTGGCTCTGCGACCACGTCGACGAGAAGCCGAGGCCCCCCGCGGTCAGACCGGCCCGGAGCAGTTCGCACATCTGCGCGATCTCCTCGTCGGTCGCGGTCCGCTCCGTCGCAGCGTCATGCATGACGACCCGCCGCAACGCCGAGTGGCCCACGAGGAATCCGGCATTGGGCATCAACGTCCCCTCGATCGCGTCGAGGTACTCGGCAGTCGACGACCACGAGAAGGGAACGGCGGCACTCACCACCTCGAAGGGCATCCCCTCGACGCGAGACAACATCCGCGCCAGGTAGTCCGAATCCTCGTCACTGGTCGGAGCCAGCGTGAACCCGCAGTTGCCCGACACGACCGTCGTCACCCCGTGCAGCGGCGACGGGCTCAACGTTCCGTCCCAGAAGACCTGAGCGTCGAAATGGGTGTGGACGTCGACGAAACCGGGTGCAACGACCTGGCCGGTGACGTCTATCTCCCGGGCAGCCGAGGGAACCTCGTCGCCCATCAGCGCGATCCGCCCGTCGGCGATGCCGACATCGCCGACGCGGCCCGGCGCCCCCGAACCGTCCACGATCAGCCCGTTCCGCAGTGCCAGGTCCATCCGAATCCCCCTTGGTCGCGCTACCAGTTGCTCCGAAACACCCGCGAGACCCACCGCACGGCAACCGCTTCGCACACCCGCCCCCTGCATTGCAGTGCCGGAGCCAGGGACCGCACTGAGCGAGCGCAGTGATGATTTCCCCAAGATCTAACGCAGCACGTCAAGATTGGCCTACGCAACCTTGGACTGTCAAGGGACACGCGGGCCACAGCCAGTTCGATACCTGTCGTCCGACGTCAACTCTCTCAGCGCGTCTCCGGAGGGCAGCCTAGAGTCGAGAGCCATGAAGAGCGAGGCACGCACTGTGAGACGATGGACGCCATGACGCCTCTCGCCGACGGCATCTCGGTGTTCGTGCAGATGGCCTGTCCGACCTGTGAGACCATCGGGCCGGTGGTCGATGAGATCGCCCGACGCCTCGAGGCGGACGGAGTCCCGGTCCGCTACGTGTCCCAGGACGGCCCCTATCGCGACGGGGCCGTCGAGGTCGTAGAGGACCGAGACCTACGGCTGTCGTTCCTGGCGGAGATCGAGGCCGTACCGACCCTCGTCGTCGTCGAGAACGGAGCCGAGAGCGCACGGGTCGTCGGTTGGGAGCGCACTGCCTGGGAGGCCGCCGTCGGTCTCGACGGGCTCGGTGACGGGATCGTCGGCCACCGTCCGGGCTGTGGATCACTGTCGGTCGATCCCACGAGGGTCGCGGGGCTCGAGGCCCGCTTCGGCAACCGGATCACCTCGCGCCGCATCGAGATCGGTGCTGCCGAGGACCCCGTCGAGGCCGCCTTCGAACGTGGGTGGACCGACGGTCTCCCCGTCGTGGTCCCGACCGCCGAACGCGTGGCCGCGATGCTCGCAGGGACCACCCGTGCCGCGGACGAGGTGGTCGCCGTCGTGCCCCCGGACCTCGTGGAGTGCTCCGTGGAAAAGGTCGCCGTGAATGCCGTGATGGCGGGGTGTCGCCCCGAGTACCTGCCCGTCGTGCTGACCGCGCTCGAGGCCGTCTGCACCGAGGAGTTCAACATGCACGGCCTCCTCGCCACGACGATGCCGAACGGGCCCGTGTTCGTCGTCAATGGCCCCCTGGCAGAGCGCATCGGCATGAACTCCGGCGCAGGCGTTCTCGGCCCCGGCAACCGAGCGAACTCTACGATCGGCCGGGCGGTCCAACTCGTGATCCGCAACGTCGGAGGTGGTCGTCCCGGCGAGATCGACATGTCGACCCACGGCAGCCCGGCAAAGTACGGCCTCTGCTTCGCCGAGGCGGAGGCCACCTCGCCGTGGGAGCCGCTTTCGGTCGACCGCGGCTTCGAGTCGGGTGTCTCGACGGTGACCGCCTTCGGCGGCGAAGCGCCCCGGGTGATCGCTGACCAGTTGTCCCGCGACGCTGAATCGCTAACCCGGTCCCTCGCCGCCTGCATCAAGGCCGCAGTCCATCCCAAGGTCGGCCTCGTCCTCGACGCGCTGCTCGTCGTTTCACCCGAACACGCCGCCCGCTTCGCCGCCGCCGGATGGTCCCGCCAACGGCTCACCCACGAGCTCACGACACTGCTCGTCATGGACGGTGACGACATGATCCGCGGAGCCGGAGGTATCGCCGAGGGAATGGCTGATACCTTCGCCGGCCAGCCCGTTCCGAAGCTCCGCCCCGGCGGCCTGCTGATCACCCACGCCGGGGGCACGGCGGGGCTGTTTTCCGCCCTGATCCCCAGCTGGGGTTCGGGTCCCGGCGGCACCCAGTTCGTCACGAAGGAGATCCGCCCATGACAGACACGCCCCGCAGAAACCCGACGCTGCTCGTCGACCCGACCTCCGAACGCGAGCCGGTCCACCGGCCCCGCGCCCGGCGACTCGCGCGTATCGAAGGCGCGACCATTGCGCTCCTCGACATCACCAAGCCGCGCGGCGACATCTTCCTCGACGGGATCGCCAGCGGCTTGACCGCGCGTGGAGCGACGGTCCGCCGGTTTGCGAAGCCCACCTTCACCAAGCCCGCCCCGGTCGACCTGCGCCACGAGATCTCGACCACCTGCGACGCAGTCATAGAGGCCCTCGCCGACTGAGGATCGTGTACGTCGTGCAGTGTGCACGACATCGCCGACCTCGAGTCCCGAGGCATCCCGGGGGTCTTCGTTGCGTCCGCCGAGTTCGTCGAAGCGGCCCGCCACCAGTGTGCGGCGCTCGGGGTCGATCCCGCCCGCGTCATCGTCAGGCACCCGATCCAGGACCGTACCGACGTCGAGATGGTCGAGATCGCCGACGCGGCGCTCGACGAGCTGGTTCGAGCGCTCGTCGACGAAGGGTGACGTCGTGAGGGATCGGGTCGCATTGGTGACCGGCGGGGCACGCGGGATCGGGCTGGCCTGCGCGCAGCGCCTCCGCTCCGACGGCCTGACGGTCGCGATCTGCGATCTGGAGTCCGACGACCTCGCGGCGGCAGCCGACTCGGTGGACTCGACCCACGTTCTCGACGTGACGGACTCGGCCGCCGTCACGAGACTGGTCACCGGGCTGGGCGGCGTGGACGTACTCGTCAACTGCGCTGGTGTCGTCGGCCCGATCATGCCGAGCTGGGAGGTGTCCGACGAGGACTGGGCCCGGACCATCGACGTGAACCTGACCGGCACGTTCAACACGATCCGGGCGGTGCTGCCCGGCATGCGCGAACGCGGGTGGGGCCGCATCGTGAACCTCTCGAGCATCGCCGGCAAGGAGGGCAACCCGAACGTGAGTCCCTACGCCGCCAGCAAGGCCGCCGTAATCGGACTGACCAAGTCAGTCGGGAAAGAGGTCGCCACCGACGGCGTCCTGGTCAATGCCATCGCTCCGGCGCTCATTTCCACCCCGATGAACGCCGATGCCGCGCCCGAGTTGATCGAGCACCTGCTCTCGAAGATCCCCATGGGCCGGTTCGGCGAGGTCGAGGAGGTTGCCGAGTTGGTCTCGTGGCTCGCGTCGGACAAGTGCAGCTTCTCGACCGCCTGCGTCTACGACCTCAGCGGCGGTCGGGCCACCTACTGAGCGGGCACGGTCTCGGATGCCCTGATGCGGCGCTCGAAGTCCTCGACTGCGGACTCGGAGTGCCGGTAGAGCGCACACGCGTTCCGATACGCCAACATGCGCTGCTCGTGCTCGGGCAGACCGCCGACCTCGACGCCGATGGTGTCCTGCGTCACCGGCCAGGAAGTGTCCGGATGCGGGTAGTCCATCTCGAGCATGATCCGGTCGATTCCGACCGTGTGGCGCTCCCGGATACCGCAGTGATCTTCGATCGACGTGAACCAGAAGCAGGACTTGAACACCTCGACAGGCGTTCGGTCGACGCCTCGCCACGTGAGCGAAGAGGACAGGAAGCTCTCGATGCGCTTCAGGCGCTCCTGGATCATCGGGACCCAGCTGACGCCGGCCTCCGAGAGGGCGATCTTGAGGGCCGGGAATCGGACGGGAACGCGCGAGTACACCCAGTCCACGCTCGCGTTGATCCCGTTCACGGGGAACAATGTCGCCGAGACGTCACCCGGCGAATCGGAGGACGGACGCGGGACGGCGGACGACGAACCCACGTGGAGATTGACGACGGTCTCGGTCTCCTCGCACGCCCTGAAGAACGGATCCCAATGGTTGGTGTACAGAGACGGAAATCCCAGTCGCTCGGGATTCTCGGAGAAGGCGACGGCCTTGAACCCCCGAGCGGCGTTCTTTCTCACCTCGTCCGCGGCGATCTGCGGGTCAGGGAGCCAGGTGACCTGCTGGGCGATGAAGCGCTCCGGGTTGGTTGCGACCCACTCGTCGATGACCCAGTCGTTGTAGGCGCGCATCGAGGCGAGCCCGAGTTCCGCGTCCTTCATGCGGTAGAAGCGCTGGCCGGCGAATCCGACGAGCACTGACGGAAAACAGAGTGACGCTGCAACGCCTGCGATGTCCATGTCGAGGAGTCGAGCTCGGGCATCGTAGGAACCGCGGCGCATCTCCTCGAAGAGGACGGGCTCGAGCGTCCACTCCGAAGGGGGACGACCGACGACGGAGATCTGGGCCGTGCGGTTGGGCTCCCTGACATCTTCGAACTGCCAGTACTCGATCCCATCCGCCTCCACTATCTGCGGTGCGCGATCTCGCAGCTTGGTGGGAACCCGACTCAGATACACGTCGGGAGGCTCGACCAGGTGATCATCGACCGATACGAGGGGTAGAGCGATCGGCAACGGCTCCGGGTCGGGCAGCAACGTGTGGCGTTCGCGGCGATGGTTGCCACCGAAGGGGTCGTTCCCCTCGAGCAGCGGGTGTTCCTTGGCCACGGCGGGCTTCGTCGTCATTGGGCGCCTTCCGATCGACAACTGCCCCCCAGACAGTAGGGCTCGACGGGCCAGGGCTTCAGAAGTGACTGGTGGCCATCCGATCGGTGTCACCACCGAGCGGGGTGATCGGCTCCGCACCGGTGGGTGCGCGACCGGGACGACTTTGGATGATGAACTCCCGGTGGAGTCTGACGCCCAGCGTCGGGCGGCAGCCAATTCGAGCGAGGAGTCGTGAGTTGAACAGATTCGAGGACAAGGTCGTCATCGTGACCGGGGCTGCAGGCGGAATCGGGAGGGCAGCCTGCCTTCGTTTCGCAGAGGAAGGTGCCTCGGTCGTCGCCGTCGACTCGAGCGGCGCGGGCGCAGAGGAAACGGCGGCTCACATCGAGACCGCAGGCGGCGCCGCTGTGGCCGTGACGGCCGACGTGACGAAGTCCAGCGACGTCGCAAACTATGTCGATGCGGCCGTCCGGACGTTCGGCGGGGTCGACGTGCTCTTCAACAACGCGGGGATCGAGGGCGTGATCGCCAGCCTCGAGAACTACCCCGAGGAGACCTTCGACGACGTCCTCGACGTCAACGTGAAGGGGGTCTGGCTCGGCATGCGACACGTGGCAGGCCCGATGAGCTCACGGGGCGGTGGCGCGATCCTCAACACGGCCTCAGGCGCAGGCGTCCAGGCCGCACCGTCGATGATCGCCTACTGCGCAAGCAAGCACGCCGTGATCGGCATGACCAAGACGGCGGCACTCGAGCTCGCACCTGCAGGAATCCGCGTCAATGCCGTATGCCCCGGGTGCGTCAACACCAAGATGATGGACAGGATCGAGGCCGGCATGAGACCCGACGAGCCGAACACATTCAGGGAAATGGTCAACGAGATCGTGCCGCTGGGCCGTTACGCGGACGTGGAGGAGATCGCTGCCCTCGTCGCTTTCCTGTGCTCGGACGAGGCGTCCTACATGACGGGCAGCGCACATCTCGTCGACGGGGGCGGCGCCGCGGGCTGACCGCTCCCACCCAGAACGCTCGCCAGCCCCTCCTCAACCCCGCTCGACCGCAGCGAGTAGCGTGCACGACCCGAGGTCGCAAGCGGGCTGGTCGAGGAACCTCGTCGCAACCGCCCAGTCACGGCATAGAGAGCTGCGCGGCTCACGCGCCACACGAAGGGAGTGTTCGAATGGGACGGGTCGAAGGAAAGGTCGCTCTGATCACAGGGGCAGCGCGGGGGCAGGGGCGCTCACACGCCATCCGCCTCGCGCAGGAGGGCGCTGACATCATCGGCGTCGACGTCTGCGCCGACATTCCGACCATCACCTATCCCGGACCGACCGTCGCCGACCTCGAAGAGACCGAACGGCTCGTGACCGAGCTGGGTCGTCGAATGGTGTCCCACGTGGTCGACGTGCGGGACCGCGACGGACTCGCCGAAGCCGCTGCAGACGGTGCAGCGCAACTCGGACGGCTCGACATCGTCTCGGCGAACGCGGGGATCGCCGCCATCGGAGAAGCCGGCGAGATCACGCCGACACAGTGGTCGGAGATGATGGAGATCAACATCGATGGGGTGTGGAACACCGCCTCCGCAGCGCTCCCCATCCTCCGGAAGCAGGGCGAGGGCGGTTCGATCGTCATCACCAGTTCCGTCGGCGGCCTCCGCGGCTACCCGGGCTGTTCGCACTACGTGACCACGAAACATGCAGTCGTCGGCCTCATGAAGTCACTAGCCGTCGAGCTTGCGCCAGAGATGATCAGGGTGAACAGCGTCCACCCGACGAACGTGCTGACGCCGATGATCAACAACGAGGCCACGTTCCGCCGGATGCGGCCCGACCTGGAGAACCCCACTCTCGAAGACGCCACTGAGGTCTTCGCGTCCATCAACGCCATGCCGCTTCCATGGGTCGAGTCGGTCGACATATCCAACGCCGTGCTCTTCCTCGCCTCCGACGAGGCGCGGTACGTGACGGGGATCGCATTGCCGATCGACATGGGTGCGACAGCCGGCGTCTGATGTGGTCCTAATCTTACGTCTTACGTAAGATCTTGACGGGGTCACCCGGTACCGGTAGCGTGACTCACCGAGTAGCGCTCGTCGAGCGGGTCGTCGACGGTCATCCCCCTGACACGGCGACCACGGCCCGCCTCGGACGACTCGATCGATCCGAGGCGGGCCGCACTGCTCGCTCCGACGGGACGACGGAAACCCCGACGCATCAGAGACGAGGACGGCATGCGGCGCAATCGGGTCAGATCGGCGAGACCCCCTTGCCCCTCCCCGAATCCATGTATATGGTTTTCACCAGTGTCACAGGGGAGGCCCGGGGGGGCGACGACATGAGGCCGGATCTCGACGCCGTTGGACGCGCACTCGCTGCGGCATGGGCTGACGAGACTGCATCCGTCGTCGTTCCAGAACTCTCGCTCGCGGACGGCTTCGCCATACAGGCGGCCGTGATCGGTGCCCTCGACTCGCCGGTGGTCGGATATCGCATCGTCGCGAGCAGCGAACGTGCCCGTGGGAGGCTCGGGATCGACGGACCGGTCGTCGGTGTCGTCGTGGAGAAGGCCCTGACCGCACCGGACGCGACCCCCGCCGTCGCACCCCGGATCGTCGAGGCGGAGTTCGCGGTCACCGTCGACTTCCGCATCGACGAACCCTCCACCCCGGCGCTGATCCGAACCTGGCATCTCTCATTGGACTTACCGCGCTCACGGATCACCGACGACTGGGGGACGCTGTCCGCAGGCCAACTGGTCGCCGATGCATGCCTCCTCGGCGATGTGATGGTCGGCCCACCCGTCGACGTCGACACCACGGACAGCGACGGGGTACTCGTCGTCACGGGCCGGGACACACAGGAAGAACACCCGATGCCCGCACCCCACCCGGACACCGCCGCCGAGTACCTGGCGCTCGTCAAGGACGCAATCATGGCGGGAACGCTCCCGCCGCCCGCGACGGCCACGCCCTTCGTGCAGCTCGGAACCGAAACGCCCATCCGACTGGGTGACACGGCCACCGCCGCCCGCTTGACCCACCCGGTCCTCGGCCACCTCGACCTTCCGATCTCGATCGCTACGAATCTCACGGGGGACCACGCATGACAGGCGTTCGAATCTGCCGCTACAGCCGTCCGGACGACGCCGGAATCCGCGTCGGGATCCTCTCCGGCGACGACGACGGAATCGTCGTCGATCTCGCTGCGGCCTGGGCCGTCGGGTTCGACGCTGCGACGTCCGCGCCGGCATCCCCGCTGGAGGCCGTCGTCCGGCGAAACGACCTGCTGGACGGACTCCGCACGATCGAGGAGCGGGTGGTCGGCGGGTCCGACGCTCCCGATGCCATGATCCCCCGCGCCGAAGTCCGCCTGGAGTTACCCCTCGAGCCGACGTCGCTGCGGGACGTTCCCGCCTACCGCGCCCACGTCCTCGACGGCATGAAGGCGATCGGCATGGACAAGACCGAGGACGACCTGTCGAGTCTTCCCGCCTACTACCGGGGCGACCCGCACACCTGCATCGGCCCCACCGACGACGTCATCGCCCCCACCTACGCCGACACGCTCGACTTCGAGGCCGAGCTGGCGATCGTCGTCGGGGCAGAGGCGAGGGACCTCGACGAGGAAGCGGCGAAGCACGCGATCGGCGGCTGGGTCGTGTTCAACGACGTCTCTGCGCGCACCCGGCAGATGGAGGAGATGAAGTCCGGGATCGGGCCCGGCAAGGGCAAGGATTTCGAGACCGGCAATGTCCTGGGCCCCGCCATCCTCATCGACCCCGACCTCGACCTCTCGGCGCTCACCTTCGAGGTCCGCGTGGACGACGACGTCTGGGCGTCGGGCCCGGCCGGCGAGATCGCCTGGAGTCCCGCTCACATCCTCTGTCACCTCTCGGAGAGCCAGTACGTCCGCCCTGGAGATGTCGTCGGGCTCGGCACGTTCCCGACGGGCTGCGGACTCGAGCAGGGCCGCTACCCGGACTTCGGCAGCACGGTCGAGATCTGGATCAGCGGGATCGGACGGATCGCGAACCGGTTTCTCGCCCCCGGATCGGCGTCAGTGTCGTGAGCTCCGACGTTGCCACCTCGACGTCGGCCGTCGACACCTACCGTGCCATGTATACGGCACGGGAATTCGACGACGTCACCATCGCGCTGCAACGCCAGGGCGCCGTCGCCGGTTACGCGCCAGCGCGGGGCCAGGAAGCGTCCCACGTCGGTGTCGCTTCTCAACTCGGACCCGAGGACATGTTGTTCCCGTCCTATCGGCAGCCCGGAGCGGGGCTCGTCATGGGCGTCACCCCCCAGGAGCTGTGGCGGTTCCACGGCCGCTACTCCTACACACCGTGGGACTGGCGACAGCGTCGATTCTTCACCTACACGATCCCCGTCGGCAGCCAACTCGCCCACGCCGTCGGCTGGGCGATCGAACAGCGTCATCGCGGCGCTGAAACCGTCTCGGTCGTCTTCTTCGGCGACGGAGCCTCGTCGCAGGGCGAGGTCCACGAGGCCATGAACATGGCCGGCGTCTTCAGTGCCCCGACAGTGTTCGTCTGTGAGAACAACGGCTGGGCGATCTCCCTGCCAACGGCCCGCCAGACCGCAGCGTCGTCGCTGTATGTGCGGGCCCTCGGCTACGGGTTCGCCGGCCAACGCGTCGACGGCAACGACGTGAGCGCCGTGCAGACAGCGGTCTCCGGGGCGATCGCGCGGGCCCGGGCAGGGTTCGGTCCCACGCTGTTGGAGCTCGAGACGTACCGACTGGGACCACACACGACGTCTGACGACCCGGGTCTGTACCGCTCCGAGGCCACCGTCGAGGGGCGCCGGCTCCGTGACCCCGTCGTCGCCGAACGACGCCGCCTCGTCACCGACGTCGGGCTCGCCGACGACGAGGTCGACGAGATCGAGAATTCGGTCGAAGCCGAGTTGCGCGTCGCCGCCGCCGAGTACCTACAGGAGGTCGGTGATGAGTAGCCGAACCAGGCGACCGGGCCTCACCCTCGCCGATGGGATCAAGGCGACGCTCGCGGATCTGCTCGAAGAGGACGAGCGCGTCGTGTTGATGGGCGAGGACATCGGCCGCGTCGGTGGCGTGTTCCGGATCACGGCCGGTCTCCTGGACCGCTACGGCGCCGACCGCGTCATCGACTCGCCGCTCTCGGAAGCCGGTCTGGTCGGAGTCGCCATCGGCCGCGCCCTCGCCGGCGCCCACCCCATCGTCGAGATCCAGTTCGACGGCTTCGTTCTCCCCGCCCTGAACCAGATCATCGGTCACCTCGCGAAGATGCCCGCCCGTCTGGACGGCCAGGGCACCCTGCCGGTCACTGTGCGGGTGCCCTTCGGGGGGCGGATCCACGCCGCCGAATTCCATTCCGAGAGCCCCGAAGCCCTGTTCGCGCACAGCCCGGACCTGGCCGTCGTGGCCGCGTCCCGGGCCGAGACCGTCAGCGGACTGCTCCGCAGCGTCGTCGAGGCCCGCGAGCCGGCCATCTTCCTGGAACCCAAGCGCGAGTACCGGCGCCGGCGCATCGAAACCGACGCCGTCGTCACCGACGTCGACCACCGTCGGTGCGCTGTCGTGCGCGACGGCACAGACGTCACGCTGGTCGCCTACGGGCCCACGGTCTCGCTGGCCACCGAGGCCGCGGACCAACTCGCCGAGGACGGCATCTCGTGCCAGGTCGTCGACCTCGTCTCGCTCGCCCCGCTCGACACCGAGCGCATCTTCGACCTCGTCGCGTCCACCGGACGGGTGACCGTGATCAGCGAAGCAGTCCGGCGCTGTTCGATCGCGTCGGAGGTCGTTTCCCAGATCGCGGAGCACGCGTTCGCCGACCTGAAGGCGCCGCCCGCCGTGGTTTCGTCGCCCAACCACCCGCCGCCTCCGCCGATCCGCGAAGCGGCCTACTTCCCATCCACCGACGCCGTCTGCGACGCCGTGAGGAGACAGATCGATGCCAAGTGACGACACGAAGACCGTCAAGCTCCCCGATCTCGGCGAGGGCCTCACCGAAGCCGTCGTCGTCGAGCTACTCGTCTCGCCGGGAGACACGGTCGACATGTTGCAGCCGGTCATGGTCGTCGAGACCGAGAAGTCAGTCGCCGATGTCACCTCCAAGTGGGCCGGAACCGTCTCGGAGGTCCACGTCGAGGTCGACCAGTGGGTCGAGGTGGGCGAGGACCTCGTCAGCCTCACGGTGACCTCGTGAGCGACCCCGCCGAGACCGGCGACGACTGGTCGCGACTTCGGCCGGCCGCCGCGCACATGGCCAAGGTCATGGGCGCGGCCGCCGACACGCCGATCGCCGCGCAGTGGATCGACGTGGACGTCAGCGGTGCCCGGCGACTGCTCGCCGGCGACGAGACCGAACTCACGCTGGGCAGTGTCTTCCTGTGGGCCGCCGCCGCCTCGGCCTGGGATGTCGACGCCCTCTGGTACGAGTACGACCTGGCGACGCTGAAGCGGCGCCGCCGAGACCGTCTCGGCGTGGCCATGGCCGTCGCCACGGATAGGGGTCTCGTCGTCCCGACGATCTGGTTCAGCGACCAACCCGACCTGTCGACGACGGCGGCAGCACTTCGAGAAACCGTGCAGCGTGCCCGCGACGGCAAGCTCGATACCGACGACCGCCGAGTCGGCAGCCTCGCGGTGACGAGCATCGGCGGGCTCGGCATCGACGGGGGCCTGCCGCTCATGCGCCCCGGGGAACTCGCGATCTGCGGCTTCTCGTCAGTGAAGCCTCGGCCCGTCGTCGTCGACGGGGAACTCGCAATCCGAGAGACCACGGTCCTCACGGGGACCCTCGATCACCGCTGGGTCGACGGCATGTCACTCGCAGGAATGCTCGTCGCCTCGAGAGACCGCATCGAGTCCCTCGACGCCGAAGGCGTCGGGACCGCACATGATGGTAAGGAGAAGGACCAGTGACAGCAGAGAAATCCATCGCCGACGCATTCCGGACGGAGGGGACCGACAGTGTCACCTTCCTACCCGAGCCGGACCCACGACCCCGCCACTTCCCGATCATCTCGGTGGACGATCACCTCGTCGAACCCCCCGACATGTTCGAGGGCCGCCTCCCTGCCAAGTTCGCCGACAGGGCACCGAAGATGGTCGAGCAGGCCGACGGCCGCCAGGTCTGGCAGATGGAGGGGATGGAGCTTCCCAACATCGGGCTCAACGCCGTCGCCGGTCGACCCCCGGCGGAATACACGGTGGAGCCGACACGCACCGAGGACATGCGCCGCGGGTGTTGGCAGATCGATGCCCGGATCCGGGACATGGACATCAACGGCGTGTACGCGTCGATCTGTTTTCCGTCGATGCTCGCCGGATTCGCGGGGCAACGCTTCTCGGAGCTCGAGGATCACGAACTCGGCCTCGCGACCATGCGCGCGTGGAACGACTGGCACCTCGAAGACTGGTGCGGCGCCTACCCCGACCGGATGATTCCCTGCCAGATCACGTGGTTCAACGATCCCGAGGTCTCCGCCGAAGAGGTGCGCCGCAACGCTGAACGCGGTTTCAAGGCGCTGTCGTTCACCGAGTCGCCACACAAGCTCGGCTACCCGAGCCTCTACTCGGGTCACTGGGATCCACTACTCGCGGCATGCGAGGAGACCGACACGGTGGTCTGCCTTCACGTCGGTTCGTCCTCGACGACACCGGTCACCTCCCCCGACGCCCCACCCGACGTCGCCGCCGCGCTCTTCCCGATGAGCGCGTGGCACGCCGCGGTGGACTGGGTCTACTCGAAGGTCCCGTTGAAGTTCCCCGAGATCAAGATCGTCCTCACCGAGGGCGGGATCTCCTGGGTGCCCGGCCTCATCGATCGGATGAAGCACTCGTTCAAGTACCACGAGTTCTTCGGCACGTGGGTGGGCGAAGACGTCCAGCCCGTCGAAGTACTCAAGCGCAACTTCTATTTCTGCGCACTCGACGACCCCGCCGGGTTCGCACTGCGCAACTACATCGGCGTCGACCACATCCTGGTCGAATCCGACTATCCCCACGGCGACGGCACCTGGCCCGACACCCAGGAGATCCTCCACCGCCAGATGGGCGACGCGACCCACGAGGAGATCGCCCTCATGACACACGGCAACGCCAGCCGTCTGTTCCGCCACCCCGTCGACCCGGCTTGGATGGAAACCCCTGTCGCCGCGGCGTCCTGACCGGAGGAACCGATCACCACACACGAACCCATGACCGGCGACCTCAGCACCGTCCTCGAGGTCCGTGACATCTGTGTCACCTTCGGCGGGTCCCGCGCTGTCGATGGCGTGTCGATGGCGGTACCCGAAGGAGCCATCGTGGGCCTCATCGGGCCCAACGGTGCGGGAAAGACCACGCTCCTCAAGGTCATGGCGGGCCTGGTGCGGCCGGACCAGGGAAGTGTCAGCCTGCGCGGGGTCGACGTCACCCGCAGCGGGATCGCGCGGCGGGCGCGGGCCGGCCTGGCAATGACCTTCCAGGTCCCGAGATCCGTCGCGAACCTGACAGTCGGCGAACAACTCCTGATCCCTCTCGCCTCATTCCGACGATTCGGTAGTCGCGAGAGGCGCGAACACTGGCAGGCACTGGTGCAGCGCGTCGTCGCAGACCTCGACCTTGCGGCACTCCTCGATAGGTATCCAACCGAACTGACCCTTGGCGAGATCCGGCGCTTCGAAGTCGCCCGAGCGCTGATGAGGGAACCGGCCATCCTCCTCGTGGACGAGCCCGCGTCGGGAATGAGCTCGGAGGACGTCGTGACCCTCGCCGGGCAGCTCCGACGGGTCGCTGCCGGTGGGGTCGCCGTCCTGCTGATCGAGCACAACGTCCCCTTCGTGCGCGAGGTCGCGTCCACACTGCATGTCCTCGACCTCGGCCGGCTCATCGCCAGCGGATCTCCCGCAGATGTGCTTGCGAACGACGCCGTCAAGGACGCCTACCTGGGGGTCAGCGGTGCTTGAGGTCCGGAACCTGACGGCGGGGTACGGAGCGGTCACGGCGATACGCGGCATCGACCTCTCGGTCGCAGCGGGCGAGGTACTCGTCATCGTCGGACCCAACGGTGCCGGAAAGTCGACGCTGCTGAAGTCACTGATGGGCGTCCACCGGCAGGTCGAGGGCACCGCTGAGCTCGAAGGTCATGGACTCCTGCACATGAGCCCGCACACCCGCCACAAGCTCGGCGTGACGTGGATCCCCGAAGGACGTGGAATCGTCCCAGAACTCACCGTCGAGGAGAACCTCGACCTTGCCCGATTCAGCGGACGGTGGGCGCGTCTCCACCGGGACCGTTCTCTCGAGAGCTTTCCGATCCTGCGACATGCACTACGCCGTCCGGCCGGATCCCTCAGCGGCGGGGAGCAGCAGATGCTCGCTCTCGCCCGCGCATGGGAAACCGCACCGAAGCTGCTGCTCGTCGACGAGCCATCCCTCGGATTAGCACCGGTCATCGTGGATCAGATCATCGAAGCCCTCGGGAAACTCCGCGAGACCGGGGCCGCGATGCTCCTCGTCGAGCAGCGGGCACATGGTGTTCTGTCGATCGCCGACCACGCAGCGCTGATGAACGACGGCCGGGTACGCGACATACCCATGGGCGACGTTCGAATGGCCGAAGTGTCCTTCGAGTCGTACCTCGGGGTCGAGGAGACACCGCCATGAGGCAGTTGCAGGCCGTCATCGACGGCGGAATGACCGGCTCTCTCTACGCTCTGGTCGCGCTCGCCTTCAGCCTCGTGTGGGCGACGATGCGGACGGTCAACCTCGCCTTTCTCCAACTCATCGCCTTCGCAGCGATCATCGGGTGGGCCTCAGCGGACTTCGGCGCCGCGCCGGCGATCATCTTCGCGGTCCTCGCAACAGCCGGGCTGACCCTCGTGACCCACCTCGTCGCCGTTCAGCCGATGCTCAAGAAGGCGCGTATGGCGCCGATCGTCGCGTCGATCGGCGCCGGTCTCCTGCTGCAGGGGATCCTCTCGGACATCGCGGGGAGTCAGCTCCGGATCATGCCCAACCTCTTCCCCACCGGCGTCTTCGAGATCAACGGGATCTTCATCCGAAAGACCGGGATCGCGGTCGTCGCGGTTGTCCTCGTTTTCGTTGCGATCACGCTCGTCATCTTCCGCTACACGATGATCGGTCTCGCGTTCCGAGCCACGTCATGGGCACCGGAACTCGGATCGGCCTACGGCGTTGCGACGCCTCTCGTTCAGCTCGGATCCGTTGTCGCCGCCGGCCTCGCCATCGGCCTCTCCGGCGTCCTCACAGCCGTACTCGTCGGCTCCGTCAGCCCCTTCATCGGAGCCAACGCGGGCCTCAAAGGCGTGATCGCGATGCTCGTCGGCGGCGCCGGAAACATGACCGGAGCCGTCGCCGGAGGACTACTCATCGGCATTCTCGAGTCCGTCGCCGAGCTGTACGTATCCAGCGCCATGAAGACAGCCGTGAGCTTCGGGCTCCTGCTCGTCGTCATGATCGTGCGCCCCAGCGGCCTCCTGAAGGAACGGTAGATGGGCTACTGGGAAGCAGTCCTCGCTCTCGCCCTCGTGAATGGGATCGCGGCGTGGTCCCTCGGGATCGCCATCCGCGCCGGAAGCCTCTCTGTCGGCCACGCCGCCCTGATGGGCTTCGGCGGCTACTCCGCAGCTCTCATCGTCCGCGACGGCGGCAGCGACGCGGTTGCCATCCTCCTCGCGATCGCCGTGGCGGCGGGTGCCGGCCTGCTCCTGTCGCTGCTGACGTTGCGGCTCGACCACCTCTTCCTCGCCCTCGCTACGCTCGTCTTCGCCGAGATCTCCCGCATCATCGCCGCAGATCAGGAGCCACTCGGACGAGCGGCCGGACTCGCTGGCATTCCACTGCTGAGCAGCATCTGGCCGGTTCTGGTCGTCGCCGGGATCATCGTGGTCGTCGAGTTGGCGCTCATCCGCCGCACGAGGTCCGAACTCTTCGTCCTCGCCTACGGAGCCGACCCGGTACTCGTCGAGACAGCCGGAGTGCCGGCCTGGCTCGTCCGCACGGGTTCCTTTACGGTGTCCGCCGCCTTCGCCGGCCTCTCCGGCTATTTCTACGGTCGGTTCTTCGGCGTCATCCAGCCACCAGACCTCACCTTCGCCCAGTCGGTCGACTTCCTCGTCTTCGCCGTGGTCGGCGGCGTCTACTCCGGCTATGGCCCGCTGCTCGGAGCGACCGCTCTGACCGTCATCCCCGAGGTCTGGGACTTCCCCCTCGGAGGCAAGACGACGCTATTCGGACTGGTCCTGCTCGTCGTCACGCTCGTCAGACCTGACGGCCTCATCCCCCGTCGACGGCTCCCAGTCGCGCGGATGGCAGCACTGGCGACCGGGCCGCGACCACCTCGAGGACGAAGACCCCGACTCAGAGCCCACGGGACAGCCCCAACCACGATCGAAACAACCGACCATTCAGAAACAACCGAAGGGACAAGCGAATGCTGAAGCAACTTCGCGGACCGACACGACTCCTGTTGTCGCTCCTTGTGATCATGAGCCTCTTCGCCGCCGCATGCGGTGACGACGACGACACATCCGCCGGTGACGACGGCGCAACCACAGACGACGGAACCAACTCTGACGACGGAACAACCACAGACGACGGAACCAACTCTGACGACGGAACCGAGGAGCCCGCCGAGACGGTGACCGTCACGATCGGTCTCATGGAGGACCTCAGCGGCCCGATCGAGCCGTTCGGCCGCAAGGTCGTGAACGGCGCGGTGCTCGCTGTGGAGCAGTTCAACGCATCCCAGGACGCGATCATCGTGGAGACCGTCGAGGAGGATACCGCCAGCGACCAGGCCAATGCTGGCCCATCGATGCGCCAGCTCGCAGGAGATGACAGCGTGCTGGCGGTTCTCGGACCGACAGCGACGACAGCCATCCCGATCGCGAGCCCGCTCGCCGAGGAGATCGGGCTCACGGTTCTCGCTCCGACGTCGACCGGAGCACTCGAAGATGGCGTTCTGAACGAGTGGATGTTCCGGGTCGCGCCCATCACGGGACCATCATTCCCTGTCGCCGTCGGCGAGATGAAGGATCTACTCGGCTTCGAGACCGTCGGGATCTTCTACGACCCGTCCAACGCTTCATCGCAGGGCGAGGTGGATCTCCTCAACGCGAACGCGGAAGCCCTCGGGTACGAGATAGTCGGCACTGAGACCGCGGAAGCCGGCCAGACGGACCTCTCCGGTGTCGTCTCGAACCTGGCGGGCGAGAACCCCGACGCGATCTGGATCAGCCACGCCGACATCGCCGTGATGTCAGCATTCATGATCCAGGCGCGGGAGCGGGGAATCGAGGCCGACTTCATCGGTGCTGCGCCCTTCACCAACGCGGAGATCTTCGAGCTGGCCGGCGATGCGGGCGAGGGTTCGACGACCTTCGTGCCGTTCCTCGCTTCCAATCCGGAGGTCGCAGACTTCGTCGCTGCGTACGAGGAGCGCTGGGGCGAAGCCCCCGACGTCTTCGCCGCCGAGGGCTACGCCGGCACCCAGGTGCTGCTGAACGCCATCGCCAACGCCGCGGAGCTGACCCGGGCCGCAGTCCGGGACGCGGTCGCAGCGACGGCCGGGCTACAGACCGTGATCGGCAGCGTCACCTACGGCGGCAGCCAGGACAACACCACGCCGGAGCTCGTCGTCGTGCGGGTCGAAGGCGGCCAGTTCGTCGCGGTGGGCTAGTCCCCCGTCGAGTCGCGAGGTCCCGGGCCGCTCGGCCCGGGACCTCGTGCCACCAGTTCACCCCGACCACGAGAGGAAGACCCGATGACCAAGATCGTCATAGTGGGATGCGGAGCGATCGGTTCCACGATTCTGGGGTACATGACACGCGGAGACCGCGACATACTCGGCGTCGACCGGTGGTCACAACACATCTGGCAGAGCCAGGACGACGGCTTCCACATGGAGTCGGTCAGTGAGCGCTTCGACGTGCGACCTCGCATCGGCCACCTCGACGATGCCCCGGCAGGAGAGTTCGACGTCGCCGTGGTCGCCGTCAAGGGCTACGACTCGGTCTGGGCGGCCCCGTTCGCCGCGAGCAGGCTGCGCCCCGGTGGAATTCTCATCTCCGCCCAGAACGGACTCCACGAACCGGCGATGATCGACCAGTTCGGGTCACAGGTGGTCGGCTGTGTGGTCCCGATGGCTGTGGAGCTGTTCCATCCCGGTAAACCGCGCCGAACCAGCGGCGACGAGTGGACGTCGCTCATCTTCGGAGAGCTCTCTCCCGGCTCGTCCCGCGAGCGCCCGGATCAACTCGCCGAGCTGTTCAACCCGCTCGGGCCCACTGAGGCGACCGACGACATCTGGGCGGAGCTGTGGGGAAAGTTCACCCTGAACGTGATGTCCAACGCCGTCGGCGGCCTCGCCGACCTGACCACGCTGCACCTGTGGACGGAGCCTCGGTCCGTCGACTGCATCGTCGCTCTGGGCCACGAGGTCGCTCGTGTGGCCGAGGCCGAGGGTCAAGCACCGACGCCGGTACTGAAGTCCATCAGCCACCGACTGCTGATGGACGCCGCCGATTCGACGACGGGCGCATGGGATGAGGTCTCCACGACACTTCACGCTCTCGGAGAGAGCCGGGCCGGAGCACGCGAGAACCTCCCCTCGCTGCTTCAGGATCTCCGCAAGGAACGGCGCACCGAGATCGACTACCTCAACGGGGTCGTCGTCGAGAAGGCGCGTCACCACGGGATCCCGGTTCCCGTCAACGAGAAGGTGGTCGAGATCGTCCACGAGATCGAGCGAGGACACCGACCACGAGGTGCCGACGCACTCGACGAACTGCATACCATCGTCGCCGATGCCTACATGCCCTGATCGTCGGACACGCGG
Organism: Acidimicrobiales bacterium; assembly: GCA_040219085.1. Lineage (NCBI taxonomy): Bacteria > Bacillati > Actinomycetota > Acidimicrobiia > Acidimicrobiales > Acidimicrobiales bacterium. Next base: position 36,094 of record JAVJTC010000038.1, on the reverse strand, counting down.
GGCCACAACGCCGCGCGCACGGACCCGACACCTGTGACCGAGACGGCGGGACCCCGCCAAGGCCTCGAACGACCGAAGAAGACGGCGATCCTCGTGGCGGAGCGGATCGTAGAGTTCATCACGTCCGGGGGCTACTCCGTCGGTGATCACCTCCCACCGGAACGGGAGATGATCGAGACCTACGCTGTGGGACGCCCCACGCTGCGAGAAGCCCTGCGCTATCTCGAGCTCCAGGGGATCATTCGGCTCAAGCCCGGGCCCGGCGGCGGCCCGGTCGTGACCGAGCCGGGCGGCCAGTACCTCGGCAGCACCATCACGCTGCTGCTGCACGTGAATCATGCACCGTTTCGAGCAGTCGTCGAGGTGCGCGAAGCGATCGAACCACACTCCGCGGCACTGGCCGCTCTCAACGCAACCGATGAGCAACGGGTCCAGTTGCAGCAGTCCGTCGAAGCGATCCGCGACGTCCACGCCGATCCGGGCGCCTTCCTCGCCGAGAACGAACGCTGGCACGAACTCGTCGCGACCAGCTCACAGAACATGTTGTTCGCATTCCTCGTCTCATCTCTGCACGGCATGACAGATGGAAGCGCCCTCGGCGTTCACTACCCCCTCGCCGAACGCGCCCAGGCCTGCGACATCCACGACCAGATCACGACCGCGATCCTGGCGTCGGATCCGGACTTGGCAGCCGAGCTGATGCGGACCCACGTGGCCAACTTCCGGGCCTTCCTCGAAGAGGAGTACCGACACCTCATGGACGTACCACTCCCCTGGCGTCACGTCGACTGACCCGGCGAGAACGCCCAGACAAGAGACGAGTGTCATGATCGAGCGCAACCTCTACGACGACGACCACGAGCGGTTCCGCGGGTCGGTGCGGACCTTCCTCGATCAGCGGGTGGGGCCCGTCTACGAGGACTGGATCGACGCGGGGAGACCCGACCGCGACCTCTGGTACTGGGCAGCGGAGCTAGGTCTTCTCGGGATCATGGTCCCCACGGAGTACGGCGGTGCGGGCGTCGAGAGCTTCAAGTTCAACGCCGTGTTCACCGAGGAGGCGAGTTCGCACGGATACGCACTCGGCGGCCTGAGAGTGCAGGTCGACATGGCGCTCCCGTACCTTCTCGCCTACTGCACCGAGGACCAGAAGCGGGAGCTCCTGCCGAAGTTCGTGTCGGGCGATCTAGCTGTCGCCCTGGCGATGACCGAGCCCGACGCAGGCTCTGATCTCGGCGGCATCTCGACATCGGCCCGCCGCGACGGTGACCACTACGTTGTCAACGGCGCGAAGACGATGATCTCGAGTGGACTTCTCGCCGACCTCTTCCTGCTCGTGGTGCGCACCGATCCCCACAGCCGCCGCGACGGGCTGAGCATCCTCCTGGTCGACGCGACGACAGAGGGCGTAGAACGGGGTAGGAACCTCCGCAAGATCGGCCTGCAGGCGCAGGACCTCGCGGAGCTGTTCTTCAACGACGTCGTCGTACCGGTCGACCGCATCCTCGGCGAGGAGAACGCAGGGTTCACCTACCTGACCTCGAACCTCCCCCAGGAGCGTCTCTCCATCTCGATCGCGTCACAGGCTGCGGCGTCTGCAGCGGTCGCCATGACCGTCGACCACGTGAAGAACCGGGAGGCGTTCGGGCGACCCATCTCGGCGTTCCAGAACACGCGTTTCGAGCTCGCGTCCTGCTCGACTGAGGTCGCCGCCGGCCAGGCCATCGTCGATCAGGCGATCGAAGCGCTCGACGCCGGGACTCTCACTCCCGCCGATGCCGCGCGGGTCAAGCTGTTCATCACCGAAATGCAGGGACGGGTCGTCGATCGTTGCCTCCAACTGTTCGGAGGGTACGGGTACCTCACCGAGTACCCGATCGCACGCCTGTACTCGGATGCGCGGGTCACCCGCCTCTACGGAGGGAGCAGCGAGGTCATGCGCCTCATAATCGCTCGCGACCTCGGCCTCTGACACCGGGCTACCGACCGACGGCAAACGCCGGACCGCCCCCCGTCCATTCACGACGCCGAAGCCGTCACGACACGCCCCGGCCATCTGCGATCGATGCGCGCAAGCCGGAAGCTGTCTTGCCAAGACAGATAGTGTTCGGGTGTGGCCGCACCCACCGCCGAGACCGCCGAGCAGACCAGAGCCCGACATCTCGGCGTCCTCGGAGTGTTCATCGGATTCATCGGCTTCGCCACGAGCGCCCCACTGGTGGCCGGGTCGGACCTCGAAGGCCTCGCAGTCGGGGTATGGCGCGCGGCAATCGCCTGCGCAGGCTTCGCGCTCCTCTCGGCCGCGTTCGGCAAGCTCAGCTGGCAGGCCTTCCGCCTGACCGCCGCTCCCGGCCTGTCCTTCGGCATCGCCACCGGACTGTTCTTCGAAGCCGCCCAACGCACCAGCGTGGCCAACGCGACCCTCATCGCCGCCATGCAACCCGTCGCCACGGTCGTCGCCGCACGTTTCGTCTTCGGCGAGCGGGTCGGAATCGGCGACGCCGGATGGGTACTCACCGCGCTCGGCGGCGGGACGTTCATGATCCTCGTCGCCGACTCCGGCGGCACGGCCGACTTCACCGGCGACCTCATAGCCGTGTCGTCGATCGCCTTCACGCTCGGCTACTTCGTCATGAGCCGCAAGGCGCGCCAGAGCGTCGACACGGTCCCGTTCATGATGGGGCTGATGTTCTGGGCGGGGATCGTGCTCCTACCCATGGCACTCATCGCAGGCCAGGACCTCACACCCGGCGACGGCACGGAATGGTTGCGTCTGGTCGCAGTCGCAGCACTCCCCGGCGGCGGGCACCTGCTGATCAACAACGCCCACCGCTTCGTGCCGTTCCTGGTGATAGGCGTGCTGCAGTTGCTGCTACCGGTGTTCTCCACGTTGTTCGCCTGGTGGTTCCTCGACCAGACCATCAACGCGGGTCAGGCACTGGGCATGGCGATCGTCATCGGCGCCCTCACCGCCCACGCCGTCTACCGCTCACGCCTCACGCCGGTCGGAGCCTGAGAACGGGCGGTTTCCGCCGCTACTCCCGGGCGAGCACCACGTTGATGGCCGACGCGTCCCCACCGCTCTCCGCGTACTGGCCCTGCAACGTGCCGTCGACGAATCGACCCTCGAACCAGCCGTCGTCGTCCACGATGAGGACCTCGCCGTCCACGCCGACGACACCGTTCACGGCCTCCGTCGTCGGCGGCTCACCCTCGCGCGTGTACTCCTTGAAGCCGGTGAAGCCCTGACCCTCGGCCTCCACGATCACCACCGTCTGGTTCTCCCAGGTGACCGCAACGCCGTTCTCGTAGCCCGCGCCCGTCTGGCTCCAGGTCCCCACGAGATCCAGGCCGGTCGGCACCTCCTCCGGCGAGTCCGAGCCGCAGGCGGCGACGGCGAAGATGAGGGCGGCCGCGATCAATGTGGCGGCGATCGATCGTCTCACGTGTGCTCCTGGTGCTGGACCCGGAGCTGGGTGTCGTCCGAGGTGCCGAAAGCGTACCCACCCCCGGACACCGGGGCGGGGAGGCCACAACTAGGCCGCGTCGACAAGACGCGCGACAAGCGGCGCCGACAGCAGGACCAGCACGACCCGGGTCAGGTGCACGGTGGCGACATAGGCGACATCGGCGTCGAGCGCGTTGCCGAGCGCCGTCATCTGGGACAACCCACCCGGAGACGACGCCAGAAAGGCGGTGGTCCCGTCGAGAACACCCGTACGCGTCAACACGATCGCAACAACGGCACTCACAGCCATCAGCGAACCGACGATCACGGTGATGCTCCACAGATCCGCTCGCAGGCTCACGAGCGTCTCGCGGGTCATCGACTGACCGATCAACCAACCGAGCACGGCAAACGCGACGAACCGCGACCAACCCGGGAGCGTCGCCGCCCCGGCCGTGACGGCGATGTTGTACGCAGCGACTCCGACGAGTGATCCGATGAGCGCGCCCGCGGGAACCCTCAACAGCTCGAAGACCGCTGCTCCCACCAGGGCGACCGCCATCGTCTGGAGCATGTTCATCGGGTCTCTCCTCGGTTCGGGGCCGAGGCGATGCTACGCCCGGGCCCGATCACCGCCCGGGACCACGCTCAACTCCCGGCTGCGGCGATCGCCTCCCGGGCGGACGCAACCGTCTGACGGGCGGCCGCGGTGATCCACGCGACGTCGTTACCGATCTGGATCCAGTCCACACCCATCTCCATGAACAGCCCGACGTGCTCCGGCACGATCGCAGGCAGACCGACGAACTTCCCCGCATCGTGGCACGCGTCGACGATGGCCTTCATCGGTGGGCCGAGACGCTCGTCGCCGTAGTCGAAGAGGACCTCACCGGTCGTGAGCACCGAGTAGTCGACCGGCCCCGGGAACACGCCGTCCACCCCGGCCACCGCGACGATCTCGCCGACCGCAGCGAGACCCTCAGGTGACTCGATCTGGACGATGACCATCACGGCGGCGTTCTGGGCGGCCATGTCGTAGCCGGTGGAGACGGCCCGCGAACCGGGCGCGCCCATCGCCGGACGGACCGGCCCGAAGCCCCGCTCCCCCTCGGGCGCATAACGGCAGGCCCGCACGAACGCCTCGGCCTCGGCCGCCGAGCGGACGTCGGGGCAGATCACCCCGTAGGCCCCGGCGTCGAGGACCCGGGAGATCCAACCCGGGTCGTTGGAAGGGATCCGCACCATCGGCGTGACCCCGTGGGCCGAGGCGATCGCGAACAGCGAGTAGAGGTCCGAGAAGTCGACCGCGCCGTGTTGGAGGTCGAAGCCGATCGAATCGAACCCCGACCGGGCGATGATCTCCGTGGACAGCGGAGAGGGGTTCCACACCCACGCCTGAATCGGATGGGTCCCGGCCCGCACGGCGTCGAGGAAAGGATTGAGCGACACCGTTCAGGCTCCGCCATCGGCGGGCCAGTTCAGCCACTTCGTGGACGACCCCCCGAGAACCCAGCCCTTCTCCTCGTCACTCAACAGGTCTGTGTCGCGCACGAACGACAACGACTCTGCGTAGTTGTGCTTGCCCGGGTACGGGACCATCGCCTCCTCGACGCGCATGGACCAACCGATCCGCCCCGAGAACCGCGACGCGTCGGAGGCCCACATGACCCGGTCGGCGCCGAACGCGTCGACCACCTCACGGATCTGGGGCCAGGTGTCGCGGTAGGGCCACCCGGTCTTGGAGAACACCGGCGACCCGGCGAGCTTCACAGTCACCTTCGGATACTTCGCGAGGGCCAGGACATCGGGGAACTTCGCGTACCAGGGGTCGTCGGGCTCCTCGAGGGGAGGCTGGCGGACCCCGAGATGGTCGATGACCATCGTGAGGTCCGGGTACTTCTCGGCCACCGGCGCGGCGAGTTCCGGTTCCCCCGAGCAGAAGAAGTAGACGGGTAGGCCGTACTTCTCGCAGGCGGCGAGCGCGCGCTCGTTGCCACCGGCCTTGTGGCGGACGACCTCCTCCTCGAAGAACGCCGCGAGGATCCGCACCGCCGCACACCCCGGATCCTCTGCGAGAGCCGCGATCTGGTCCTCGAGGTCGGGCGCGTCGGGCCTGATCGGCAGATCGGGGTCACCGGGCGCATCGGCGGCGGTGACCATCGGCACCCACGCGAAGCGGTCCGGGTGTGCCGCGGCGAGCGACATCGGCCAGCCCCGGTCCTCGAGTGGGAAGATGAGCACCGCGTCCACGCCGACCGCGTTCATGTTGGCGAAGAGCAACTCGGTGAGCAGCGCCCTGCGGGTCTCGACATCGTCCGGCTGCCACTCGCTCACCGGGGCCGGCTCGTGCCACTGCGTGTCCACGATCTTCACTCTGCGTTCCCCCTGGTCGATTCGTCCGAATCATTCCACCACACCGGGGCGCCCTGACCTTCAGCCGCCCACGCGACAGACCACGTTCTCTACGATGACAGCATCGATTCGACGCGCATCGACCGCTGGCTGTGGTCCGTCCGGCTGTACAAGACCCGCTCAGCGGCGTCAGCCGCGTGCCGGGGTGGCCACGTGACGCTCAACGGCTCTGCGGCGAAACCCGCCTCGGCCGTGCGGGTCGGTGACACCGTCGAGGCCCGGGTCGGCTCGCGGCTGCGGATCGCCGAGGTCACGCGGGTGATCGACAAGCGGGTCGGGGCGCCCGTCGCGGCCGAGTGCTACGTCGACCACAGCCCCCCGCCACCGCCCCGTGAGCTCACCGCGCCGGCGCTGACGCGGGACCCGGGGACAGGGCGCCCGACGAAGCGGGACCGGCGGCGCATCGACCGCCTCCGCGGTCGCGACGGCTGAACCGTCCGGTCAACGACCGGCGTTGCGCGATTTCTTGTCGGCGTACATCGCCGCGTCGGCCTTCTCGAGCAGGCTCTCGGCCGTCGCGGTGGGCGAGCTGCGGACCACGCCGATCGACACCCCGACGGTGACCGCGCGGTCGCCCAACTGGAAAGGCGACTCGATCGAGATGCGCATCCGCTCGACCACCATGTCGACGTCGTCCTCGGCGAGGCCGGCGAGGATCACCACGAACTCGTCGCCACCCAGGCGGCCGACGAGATCGACGCCCTCACGGGCGATCCGGCGGAGTCGTCGACCCACGGCGGCCAACAACTCGTCCCCGGAGGCGTGGCCGAGGCGGTCGTTGACGGGCTTGAACCGGTCGAGGTCCGCGAAGAACACGGTCACCGCACCGTCGAGGTCGGTGTCCCGGCCCAGCACATCGCTGAGGTGGGACATCACACCACGGCGGTTGGCGAGACCTGTCAGGGTGTCGAGCTCCACCTCGCGGGCCAACCGGTCCTCGAGCATCTTGCGGCCTGTGATGTTGACGTGGAACAACACGACGCCGGTGGCGTCGTGGAGCGCAGAGGCCTGCAGCAGGAACCACCGGTCCTCGTGGGGCGAGTGACAGGGGTACTCGTGCTCGAAGCGCTCGATGTCACCTTCGAGAAGTCGCCGGATCCCCACGCCCACCGCGCTCGCATCGTCGACATCGGAGGCGGCCACGTCACAGACGCCGAGATAGCTCGCGCCGACGCCGGACGTCTCGGGATCACCGCCGTTCAGAAGCGAGAACACCGTCCACGCCTCGTTGACGGCGACGATCGTCCCCTCGCCGTTCAACACGACCGCCGGAGAGGGGAGGTTCTCGAACGCGAAGGACCGCCACGCCGAGGGCTCGAGCTCATCCGAGTCGACCTTCATGCCCGTGAGACCCACGCGGCACCACCTTCCTGGTAGCTCATCTATCGGCAGTACCGCCCCGAAGTGCAGTGTCCGCCGGACAATGCCGCCGGGACGGTGCCGCAAGCTACGGTTGCCGCGATGTCGCCCCACCGCCCACGCACTCCATCTCGACGCGTATGAACGTACTCGTCATCGACCAGTCCGTACCGCGCCCGCATCACAACGCCGGGGACCGGGCGATCAGCGACCTCGTGTCGGGCCTGGTGGACCTGGGACACGACGTCGCCTTCTACCCCGACCGCTTCCCGGAGGGATTCGACGCTGACACCATGGTCCCCGATGTGGACCCCGCCGTCGTCGAGCGCCTCGTCGGCCACGTCGGAGAAGGCCCCGAGGGTCTTGCGGAATGGTTCGAGGCGAACCCACCGGACCTCGCGATCGTCTCGCGTCCCGGGACCGGGGCCCTGTACCTGGACCTGCTCGAGACGAGCCCCGCAACAGCGCGCGTGTTGTTCGGCCACGACCTCCACGCCGCCCGCATGGAGCGGGGCGTCAGCTTCGGATCCTCGATGGGGAGGCCGGCCATTCTCGCGATGACCGCGGTCGAACGACGCTGTTGGCGCCACTACGACGTCTCCATCTACCCCTCGCAGAACGAGGCCGACCACGTCGACCGCATCCTGGGCGCCCCGGGAAGTGCACTCGCCGTGCCCATCTACCGGCTCGGCGAGGGGCCCGCCCCGTCGCCCGAGGGCCGCAGCGGTTGCGCGTTCGTCGGCGCAGCGGCCCACGCACCCAACGACGACGCCGTCGCCTGGTTCGGTGCGACCATCCTTCCGCTGATCCGCCGGGATCTCCCTGACACCACCCTCACGGTCATCGGCGACTGGCCGGCCCACCGCCGCCATGAACTGGACGGGGTGACCTACACCGGGATGCTCGACGACGACTCGCTCGAATCCCTCATGTCGCAGGTACGCGTCTCGGTGGCACCGGTGCGATGGGGCGCAGGCGTGAAGCGCAAGGTCGTCGCGGCGATGCACCGTGGGATCCCCGTCGTGTCGACCTCGGTCGGGCTCGAGGGCGTCGACGTGACCACCTCCGACGGGCGGCCCCGGGTGATCGAGGCTGACAACGCCGAGGACTTCGCAGCCGGCGTGACCCACCTCTGCACCGACGACGACGCGTGGCGGATGCTCTCGGCCGCTTCCCACTCGTCCATCACCGACCAGTACGGCGACGACGCCTACCTTCAGGCCATGGTCGGGTTCCTGGACCTGGCCACGGAGAGATGCCGCGCGCGGAACTGACACGCAGGGACAAGCAAGGACAGGCAAGGACGGCAGGGAGGCCCCCACCTGATGTCGCAACTCGACGATCGCTACGAACTGAACAACCCCCGGTGATCGCAGACCTCGTCGACGGTGAAGCCATCGCCATCGATCTCAACTCGGGCATCTACTACTCGCTCACCGGGGCGACCGGCGCCGTGTGGCAGAGCCTCCTGGACGGAGCGACCCCCCGGTCGCTCCTCGCCGAGGGCAGCGACCCCGCCGCTCTCGACCGCTTCGTCGGCGCGCTCATCGAAGAGGGTCTGCTGCGCACGCGCTCCGGTCCGGCCGAGGCCGAACAGGTCGAAGCATGGGACGGCACACAGCTCGGCTTCGAACGGTTCGCCGACATGGAGGACCTGCTCGCTCTCGACCCGATCCACGACGTCGATGAGACGTTCGGATGGCCCAAGGCGCCCGGCAGCTGACCGGCGGCGGCCCCCTCGGCGGGTGGATCGACGCCGCCACGGCCCGCCTCGAAGCCGAACGGGGCTGGAACCAGGCGACGTGGCGCCCCGGCCCCTACGACCTGACGATGTTCGTGCACCACGCGTCGCCCTGGGGGCCTCCACTACGTTCGCTACTGCCGGCGAGCGGCGCGGGCGCACACGTCTCCATGACCGTCCACGCGACCACCGTCGAGCATCTCGCGTCTCTGGTGGATCCGCCCGACCCCGCCTGGGCGCAGCCCGGACGGTCCCTGCGCCAGTCGATCCAGGCCAGCCGGCACCGCCTCGTGTGGGACGGCCACCACGGGCTGATCACGGCGATGTCGCTCGACGGCCGCAGCGGGTTCGTCGCCGCCGCCGGCGAACTACCGGAATGGGAATCGTCGCAACCGTTCCGGATGCACATCCACTGGCTCTCCACCTCGCTCGGCCACGCGATGGTCCATGCCGGCTGTGTGGGCGACGAGCGCGGCGCCGTGCTGCTTCTCGGCAACTCCGGGGCGGGCAAGTCGACAACCACGCTCGCCGGCGTGGCCGCAGGGATGGCGACATGCGGGGACGACTACACCCACGTCGCCCCCGACGAGGACGGAACTCACGTCGCGCGCCCCATCTACGGGGTCGTGAAGACCCGACTCGACGCGGCGGTGCGCGCCGACGCTCTCCTCGAGGGCGCGCCCCGGCGCACCACTGTGTCCAACCTCACAGCAATCCACGAACTCCACGCCGCGCGGTCCTCTGCCTTCGCCACGGAGATGGCGGTGCGTGCCATCGCCGTAGTGTCACTCCCACGCTCCGGGCAGCCTCCCGGCCACGCCCCTACGTCTCCGATCGCCGCGGTCATGGCCGCAGCGCCGTCGACGATCGCGCAGACGCCCTACGAACACGACGCCTCGATGCGCTTCATCACCCGGCTCGCACAGAACGTCCCCTGTTACGAGGTCAGGCCGCCGCGCGACCTCCCCGCCACGGCCGCGCTGATCGACGCCCTACTCGACGAAGTGACCCGGGCGACCCACGGAGCCAGAGCGTGAACGCTCCGATCGACCACGCAGTGAGCGTCGTCATCCCGACCTACTCGGGGGCACGCCATATCGCCGCGACCATCGACAGCATCGCGGCCCAACCCCACGTGACCCTCCAGATCATCGTCGTCGACGACGCCTCCCCTGATGGGTCCGCCGACATCGTGAGGGAGATGAAGGCCGGCGGCACCCCCGTGGAGCTCGTGAGTCACACGGAGAACCGTGGTGTCGCCGCAGCGCGCAACACCGGTCTCGCCGCAGCGCGCCACGACCTGATCGCATTCTGTGATCACGACGACCTGTGGGCGCCGGACAAGCTGGCCCTACAGATCGCGGCGCTGGAGCAGACCGGGTGCGACCTCGTACTCGGCCACGTCGAGCACTTCGTCGAGCCCGGGATCGAGGTACCCGCGTGGTTCCAGCAGCGTTGGGGGGAGTCAGCGCACCCCGCCTGGTTCCTCAGCGCGGCCCTCGTCCGCCGCCGGGTCTTCGAACGGGTCGGGACGTTCGACGCGACGAAGCGCAACGGTGGCGACGACGTCGACTGGTTCGCGCGCGTGAAGATGGCCGACGTGGAGATCGTGGTGCTCGACGAGGTCGTTCTCCACCGGCGTGTCCATGACCAGAACCTCTCGGCGATGACCCGCCAACACAACGCGGAACTGCTCGAGGTGATCAGGGCCGCGGCCGCCGCCCGCTCGGCACGCGGCCTCGGAGAGAGGATCGACCCGTGACCACCGCCCGACCCGGACCCGTCACTCTCGACGTCGTGATGGCCGCCTACAACCGTGCGGACACGATCACCGCCGCACTCCGATCGGCACTCGCGCAGCGAGGCGCAGACGTGAGGGTCACCGTGGTCGACGACGCCGGCGACGACGACACAGCGGACGTCGTCGTCGCCCTCGACGATCAACGCGTGCGGTACCTGCGACGCGAATCGAACGGGGGGATCGCCGCCGCCCGCAACACCGGACTCGACGCGTGTGACCGTGAATGGATCGCGTTCCTCGACGCCGACGACATCTGGCCGCCGGACCGCACGGAACAACTCGCCCGGGCGCTCACCGGCGTGCCCGGGCCGTCCGTGGCCGTCGGTCTCGTCGAACACTTCGGCGAACACGATGCGCTCGAGTTCGATCCCACGCCCACCCGCGGTCTGCTCGCGGGCGGGATCCTTCTGCGACGCGGCGACTTCGACCTGGTCGGCCCGTTCGACCCGTCTCTGCGAACGGGCGAGTTCGTCGACTGGTTCACCCGGGCACGCGAGTTCGGGCTGACCGAGATCGACATCGACGAGATCGTCCTGCGGCGAAGAGTGCACCCGTCATCCACGGCCGCGAGCCGCCGGGACCTGCGCACCGACTATCTGGACACGGTGCGGGCCCACCTGTCCCGCGTCCGCGGCAGCTGATTCAACACCCGCCCGGACGCGTCGGCCGAGGCTGGCTCAGGACCCGTGCTGTTCGATCTCGCGCCAGGCGTCCTCTGCGAGGTGGTTCGCCAGGTCGTGCAGGGCGCGCGCCGCGGCGAGCTCCTCCCCGATCTGGGGAACCGTCGGATCGGCGGGGTTGCGGCGCGAACGACCGTAGCCACCCATCGAACGGTCGCCCGCGTCCAGGTGGGCCTTGACCTCACAGTGCTCGGTGTCCTCGGTGAACTCGAGTGTGAGGATCCATTTCGTCGGCTCGAGTTGTTCCATGGGCCCATGGTGGCCCTACCGCGCCGGGGGCGGTCAGGGGCCAAGGTCCCCTGACTAGAGGTCACCCCACTGCGACGACGCCCACTGCAGGCCCGTCTCATAGAGGGTCCACGTCTCGGCGATCAGCCCGTCGGCGATGCGGTGCTGTTGCATCCAGGTGACCGCCATCGTCTGGTGCGTCGCGACCGCGACCCGAGTGCTGGAGATGCGCGTCCAGACGTGATCGCCGGCCACGTCGAGCGCGTCGATGTTGACGCTGACCGGCTTGGACCGGTCGAGCGCGTCGGCGATGCGGTCGCGGTACTGGGCGCGAGGCAGCGACTGGGAGCCCTCGACCCAGTGGCGGATGTAGGGGTCGGCGAGGAGCTCGTCGACCAGATCCACCTCGCCGCGCAACCACACCCTCCCCCAGAAGGTGCGGACCAGGTCCTCGGGATCACGGTTCACGCGCTGTCCTCCATCATCGGTCACGGCGCGTTCAGCGCCGGTCGCCGCAGTTTCGGTATCACCGCCGTGTAGGCGGCCATCGCGACGAACGCCACGATTCCCATCCCCGCGATCGTCTCACGGATACCGACGGCATCCGCGAGGATCCCCATCGGCAGCGCGATGAGGCCGAAGCCGCTGAAGCTGAGCATCAGCAGCGACTGCATCCGCCCGTGGTACTCGAGATCGGCGATGGTCAGCACGAGGGAGCTGTTCAGCGCCTGGAACGCGGCCGTCGCGGCACCCACCACGACGATCACCGCCAGGGCTACCGGGTAGGTCGGCGCGAGCGCGAGGCCCACGAGTGAGACGGCCAGCGCGATCCCCGCGACAGCCTGACGTGACCACAGCAGCGAACGCGCGACGTTGGCCAGCGAGAACGACGCGGCGAGAGCGCCCACAGCGCTCGCCGCGGTCAGGACGCCGTAGCCGGTGGCACCGACGTCGAACAGATCCTCCGCGATGACCGGCAGGAAGACGATGTAGGGGAACGTCACCATCACGACCACGAAGGACACGACGACGAGCGCGCCCACCGCAGGCCGGCGCCGCACGTACGCGATCCCGTCGGCCACGTCACCGAGCGCCGTCCGCTGCACGCGATTCGGCCGGGGGTCACCGGCGGGAAGACCGAACGCCGCGAGGACCCCGAACACCATGAAGGCCGACGCGATGAGATAGACGCCACCAGCGCCGACCGCATTCACGCCGATGAGGACGCCAGCCACGGCAGGGCCCACCATGCGGGTCGAGTTGAGGCTGATCTGACCGAGGAACACGGCGTTGGGGAGCTTCTCCGGCTCGACGAGCTCGGCTGTGAAGGCCAAACGGGCGGGCCCGAGATAGGCGAGTACGACGCCCTGGATCACGCCACCCACGATGAGCATCCAGTAGTCGAGGACGCCGGTGACCTCGGCGACACCTATCGCCGCGGCGGTGAGAGCCTGGACGCTCTGGGTGATGGCGATGATCGTGCGCTTGCGCACCCTGTCCGCGGCTGCGCCGCCGAAAGGCGTGGCCAGCAGCGACGAGACCCCGAACCCGATGAACACCCCACCGAGCGCCGTCGAGGTCCCCACCAGGTCGAATGCCAGCCAGGCCCGTGCGACCAGTTGCATCTGCAGCGACAGGAAGGCGAACGAACCGCCGATCCACAGGCGCCGGTACGCAGGAGTCCGCAGCGACTCGAGCCGACCGCCCTCGATCGGCGGACGTGCCGGAGCGTTCAGTCGAACAATCCGTCGATCTCGTCGATGACGGCGCGCTCCTCATCCGACACCCGGTCCCGGCTGCCTCCCAGACGCGGCCGGGCGACTGCGGCGGCCGTCGCGGCACCGACGTTGAAGACGGCGAGGCGGAACGTCTCGAGGTCCTCCGGGCTCAGAATTTCGCGGGCCGTCTCGACCGCTGCCACGACGTGGCCTCGGGCGTGCGCCGGGTCGAGCTGGTCGCCCCCTCCCGTAAGGACCGACAAGACACCGGGCCAGCGATCCATTGCCAGATCGAAGACCGTCCGCAGGGCGCTGCCCTTCTCGGCGGCGAGCTGGAACGTCTCCAGCACGTCCTGAGCGGACTCGGATTCCCAGACCTCGCCCACCGCGGGGCCGTGCACGGCACTGACCTCGACCATCGCGGCGATCACGCCGTCGGCGATCTTCTCGGCATCGGATCCGTCGAGCTGTGTCACCGGGACCTCCTCATCGGCCACTCCCCCGAGGACGCTAGCGGCACTAGGGTCCGCGTCGAGCGACATCGAGGAGCCACGGTGAACATTCCAGGAGCGGTGACCGACCCCGACTCGATCGACGGAGGTGCGACGACCGTCGACACCGACGACGGCCGACTCGGCGGCTACATGGCGCGCCCCGACGGCCCCGGGCCCCATCCCGGTGTCGTCATCGTGCACGAAGCCTTCGGGCTGGTGGAACACGAACGGGACCTCGCCCGCCGATTCGCGCAGGCCGGCTACATCGCCCTCGCGCCCGACCTCTACTCGCGCGTCGGCCCGCCGGACATGGCCGACATGGCGTCGGTCTTCGCCACGATGCTCTCGCTGCCCGACTCGCGTGCGATGGCGGACCTCGACGCGTGTTGCACCACCGTGAGGGCCGGCGACACATCGAACGGCCGGGTCGCGATGATCGGCTTCTGCTCGGGCGGTCGCCAGACCCTGCTCCATGCGACGTCGTCGGGTGCCGCCGACGCCTACGTCCCGTGCTGGGGCGGGTTCATCGATCGCGCGGGACCCGACGACGAGACGACCGAGAACCGGCCGGACAAGGTGATCGACCTGGTCGCCGACATCACCGCACCCGTCTTCCTCGTCGGCGGGGCCGAGGATCAGAACCCCTCACCCGCAGTCCTCGCCGAGGTCACCCGGCGCATCGCAGAGGCGAACCACACCGTCCAGACGAAGATCTACGCGGATGCCGGCCACGCATTCCTCGCGGACTACCGCGAAGGCCACTGGCGGGAGGCCCCTGCACACGAGTTGTGGGACGACGTGATGGCGTTCTTCGCACGAACCCTCGGCTGACCCGGCCGCAGCAGATTCCTCAGAATCGACAAGTGCCCGGCGCCTGTGGCGCCGGGCACTTGCGCGTTCATGGATGAATGGACGCCTCGGCGTCGCGGCGGCTAGCTGATGTTGGTGAAGTCCGTCGCGCCGGCGCCGTTACCGGCCAGGGTGACGAAAGTGGTCGTCACCGTCCCGGACGCACCACCGGCCTCCGCCTGGATTCCGTAGTCACTGTTGCCGGCGAGGTTGGACCAGCGGACGTTCGCGGTGAGGTCACCGTCGTCTACCTCTTCGAGTTCGAGCCCGTCCTCACCGTTGCCGGCGAGCGTCGAGAAGCGGACATCGGCGGTCAGGGTCCCCTGGTCCTCCTCGACCAGCTTCAGACCGGAGCTGTCGTGACCTGTCGACACGAGCCGCCGGGCCTCGACGTCGAGGTCCCCGTCGCCGAGTTCCTCGAACTCCACCCCGTCGTTGTCCTGACCGTTGAGCACCTGGGTGTTCCTGAGTGAGGCGACCAGCGAACCGCCGTCCTCCTCGCTCGCCTTGATGCCCTCGTCGATGTTGCCGTTCGCGGTCACGCCGGTGAAGGACACGTCGATGCCCTCGCTGCCGGCCTCGTCGAAGTCGAAGCCCTCGTCGTAGTTGTCGTCAGCCGAGGAGTATCTCACCGTGCCGCTGATGGCGCCGCCGTCGGCCTCGTCGATGTCGAAGCCGTCGTCGAGGTCCAGCTCGTCATCCTCGACGCACTCGGCTTCCTCGGACCCGCTCGGGTTCTCGGGATCGACGCCGATGCAGTAGTCGCCGTTGTCGTTGAAGTTGGAGGCGAGAACATCGAAGAAGACCGAACCGGCACCCCGCTCGTCGAGCTCCACACCATCGGCACCGACCCCGATGAAGTTCGACCAGCGTGAGGTGAAGGTGATGTCGCCGTCACCGGTCTCGTCGACGCGGATGCCGTCACGATCGAACTCACCGAATCCCACGTCCTCGACCAGCACGCCTGTTGCGGAGACGTGGACCGACGCCGAGGAGCCGTCGTTGTCGTCGATCCAGATGCCGTGGCCGCCGACGCCGCGCACAGTCACGCCGTTCAGGGTGACGTCGACGGTGCCGGTTACGCCGGACGGGACGATCACGTGCACACCGGCCGTCCCGACCTCGGCGCCGAGCGAATAGCCGCCTCCGTCGTCGAAGGTGATGCCGAACAGAGCGAGGTCGACGCCTTCGCTGATCTCCAGCAACGTGTCTTCGAGGCCATCGCCGTCGATCGTCACGCCGTTCCCGTAGACGCGTAGCGCCTCCGTGCCGTCGTAGACGAGGGGAGCGTCGATGAAGATCGTGCCTACGGCGTCGTCGATGACGATGGTCGTCTGACCACTTTCGAGGGCGTCACGGATCGTGCCGGGGCCCGAGCCGCTGCCGTCGGAACTCGTCACGACGTAGATGCCCTGGGCGCCGGCGGGCGCCACGGTGGCGGCGAAAAGGACGCTGGCGAACATCGCCAGCGACGCGAGGACGAGCACGCACTTCTTCACAAGGGGGCCTCCTGAGACGTGGACACCCGCACCTTAGGACCCGAAGGGAAACTCCGAATGAACTCGGAATGAATCACTGCGATGTTGCACTCCCGGCGGAGAGTTAGGTATACCTAACACCGTTCGGAAGGTCACCCGAGTCAAGGAAGCCCTGAATGTCCCGCCTCATCAAAGTCCTGTCAGCACTGATGCTCCTCGCGCTCGTCGCCGCGGCCTGCGGTGACGACGACGACGGCGCCTCATCGACCCCGACGCCCACCGGCACGGCGGTCGCGAATCCCTCACCCACCGGCACGGCCACCGGCAACGGAGGCGACGACGTCTCCGACGTGGCCGAAGGCACCGTCGTCGTGTACTCCGGACGCAGCGAGGAACTCGTCGGCCCCATCCTCGAGCGCTTCACGGAGGAGACCGGCATCGAGGTCGCCGTCCGGTACGGCGACACCGCCGAGATGGCCGCCACCATCCTCGAAGAGGGCGGCAACTCCCCTGCAGACGTCTACTTCGGCCAGGATGCCGGGGCGCTCGGAGCGCTCGCCGCCGAAGGTCGCCTCACGACTCTTCCCGACGAGATCCTCGACGAGGTACCGGTCGCGCTGCGGTCGGTCGACGGACAGTGGGTCGGCATCTCCGGACGCGCCCGGGTCGTCGTGTACAACACGGACCTCCTCGACGAGTCCGATCTCCCCGACTCGATCCTCGACTTCACCGACCCCGAGTGGGACGGCCGGATCGGCTGGGCGCCCACCAACGGCTCGTTCCAGGCCTTCGTCACGGCACTGCGGGTCCTCGAGGGCGAGGACGGCGCCCGGGACTGGCTGGAAGGGATCCGTGACAACGGCGCCACCGAGTACCCCAACAACACCACCGTCGTCGAAGCCGTGGCAGCCGGCGAGGTGGACGTCGGGTTCGTCAACCACTACTACCTCTACCGCTTCCTCGCCGAGGACCCCGACTACCCCGCCGCCAACAAGTTCTACTCCGACGGGGACCCGGGAGCCCTCATCAACGTGGCCGGCGCAGGCATCGTCGACTCCTCTGACGAACCCGAACTCGCCGAGACGCTCATCTCGTTCCTTCTCGGCGAAGAGGCCCAGACCTACTTCGCCACCGAGACGTTCGAGATCCCGCTCGCCGCAGGCGTCGAACCGGCCGAGGAACTTCCCGATGTGAACTCGCTCACGGTGCCCGACATCGACCTCGCACAACTCGAGGACCTCGCCGGCACGCTCGAGCTCCTCTTCGACCTCGGGATCCTGTAGCCAGCCGTTGGCCGCGACCACCACACCGGTCCCGACGGGACGAGACGGCCCCGGCCTGCGGGCCGCCGTCAACGCTCGTCGCCGCGGCGCGCCCGTGCTGTCACTGCTCGCGCTCGTCGTCGGGGCGGCCGCGGCCCTCCCCCTCACGTACCTCGTCATCCGCTCCTCAGAGATCGGACTCGGCCGTTCACTCGAGATCGCCACCTCCGAGCGGGCCCTGAACCTGCTGGTCGACACGACGCTTCTCGCCGTGGCCGTGACCGGGTTCTCCATCCTGCTCGCGGTCCCCCTCGCATGGCTGACCGTGCGCACCGACCTGCCCGGACGCAGGACGTGGGTCGTCCTCACGGCGCTCCCACTGACAATCCCGACCTACGTCGGCGGCTACGCCTTCATCGCGGCGATCGGACCCCGCGGCTTCGCGCAGGGCTGGTTGGAGCCGCTCGGCGTCGACGAGATCCCATCGATCTACGGCTTCTGGGGCGCCTGCCTCGTGCTCACGCTCTTCAGCTACCCGTACGTGCTACTGACCACACGCGCGGCGATGCGCCGGATCGACCCGAGCCTGGAGGAGGCGAGCCGGATGCTCGGGCGCGGCCGACTCGAGACCTTCATCCGGGTCGTGCTGCCACAACTGCGGCCGTCGATCACCGCCGGCGGCCTGCTCGTCGCGCTGTACACCCTGAGCGACTTCGGCGCCGTCTCGCTGTTGCGCTTCGACTCGTTCACGAGAGTGATCTTCGTGCAGTACCGGGCCTCGCTGGACCGCTCCACCGCCGCCGTGTACGGCCTGATGCTCGTCGTGTTGACCCTCGCGGTACTGGCGGTGGTGCAGCGCACCCGCGGCCGCGAACAGATCCACCGGCTCCACGCCGGGGGTAGCCGCACCGCGAACGTCGTGTCGCTCGGCCGGTGGCGCTGGCCCGCGTTCGCCGCGTGCAGCTTCCTCGTCCTCATCGCGCTCGTGATACCGCTCGCGGTGATCGTCTACTGGCTCCAACGCGGCATCGACGCCGGGGAACCACTGAGGCTGACCACCGACCTGGTGGTCAACAGCCTCTGGGCGTCACTGCTCGGTGCGCTGTTCGCCGTGATCGCCGCGTGGCCGGTGGCCGCCCTGTCGGTGCGACACCCGGGGCGCCTGTCGCGGCTCGTCGAAGGGATGTCATGGTCCGGCTACGCCCTTCCCGGCGTCGTCGTCGCCCTGTCGCTCGTGTTCTTCGGTGCCAGGGTGGCGACGCCCTTCTACCAGACGATGGCGTTGCTGACATTCGCCTACGTCGTGTTGTTCCTGCCCCAGGCGATCGGCGCGATCCGCTCCTCGATGCTGCAGGTGACCCCCTCGGTGGAGGAGGCGTCACGCCTTCTGGGGGCGAGCCCGTTCATGACCTTCCGCCGCATCGTGCTGCCGCTCACCCGGCCCGGCGTCAGCGCCGGCGGCGCACTCGTCTTCCTCACCGCCATGAAGGAACTCCCGGCGACACTGCTCCTCGCGCCGACGGGCTACGACACGTTGTCCACCCAGGTCTACAACGCGACCGTGGAGGCCTTCTTCGCCCGGGCCGCGGCACCGGCGCTCGCACTCGTGGCGCTGTCGGCGCTGCCGATGGCGTTCATCGTGGCCAGGGAGGGCCGCGAGGCCGGCGGGGCGACGCGCTCCCGGACCAGCCCGTCAGCTGCATCGGCCGCCGAGGGCGAGGGAGCCGGGCCGGCTCAGCCCCCGCGGGTGAAGGCGACGGTCGGCGCGGCCGACGGCGTCACCGCGACCTGATCACCCCGTGAGACCCGGGGCGGCCCGGTCGAACGGATCCGCGCCTCCTGACCGTCGTCGAAGCGGACGATGGCGATGTGGTCGTGGCCGTAGAACTCGACTGCCTCGACGACGGCGATCGAGCCCGGCTCCTCTGCACCCGACCGCAGGGCCACCGCGAGCTGTTCGGGCCGGAACAGCACGTCGCAGACACCCTCCACGGGACGCCGCAGCGTCACCCGGCCCAGACGCGTCCGCGCGGCCTCACCATCGCCGTGCCCATCGAAGAGATTGGCCTCTCCGACGAAGCCCGACACCCACTGCGACACCGGTTCCTCGTAGATCTCGGCGGGCGTCGCCTCCTGGACGATGCGCCCCGCGGTCATGACCGCCACCCGGTCACCCAGGACGAACGCCTCCTCCTGGTCGTGGGTGACGAAGACAGTGGTGATGTCGAGACCGGCCAGCAGCCGGTGCACCTCGGTGCGGACCTGCACCCGCAAGGTCGTGTCGAGGTTGGAGAACGGCTCGTCGAGCAGGAGCGCCGTCGGACGCGGAGCCAGAGCACGCGCCAGCGCGACGCGCTGTTGCTGGCCACCCGACAACGTCGAGGGCATGCGGTCGTCGAAACCACCGAGACCGACGAGATCGAGCGACTCGGCCACGCGACCGGAACGTCGCTCGTCGCGGCTCAGGCCGTAGCCGACGTTGTCCGCGACGCTGAGGTGAGGGAAGAGGGCCCAGTCCTGGAAGACCATTCCGATCCGTCGCCGCTCGGGCGCCACGTCGACGCCAGGGCCGACCACCACCCGCCCGTCGATGCGGACCACACCCTCGTCGGGACGCTCGAGGCCGGCGATGGACCGCAACAGGGTGGTCTTGCCACAGCCGGAGGGGCCGAGCAGCGCCATCATCGAGCCGCGTTCGACCCGTAGGCCCACCGAGTGCAGAACCGGCGCCGCACCGAAGGACTTCGAGACCCCCTCGACCTCGAGGGTGGCGGGACCGGAGGCCGGCGCGGGCTCGGCGTCGGCGGCGTCGGTCGCCGTGCCGTGGGTCGTGTTGGCCACGGCCCCACGATACCGACGGGCCACAGCGGGACACCGACCGGTCAGGCGTTCAGAGCCTGCTGCGGATGCGGCCCACGAGACCGTCGAGCACGTCGCGGGCACGGGAGACGCCGGTGAGGACGGTCTCGGTGAGACCGGCGGGACGCTGTCGGGTGCCGACGTCGTACCACCAGGTCTCGCCGACGGACTCCTGGAAGGAGTCCAGCCGCGCGCGAGTTTCGGTGAAGGCCGGGTCGTCGTGCCAGGCCTCCCAGTCGGCCCGGCTCTCCCAGGTGCCCTGGATGACCCGCGCGGCCCGCTCGTCGAGCGGGAAGAGGATCTGCGCGCCCTGAAACCCCCGCCTGTCGGCCGCGTTGGCCAGACGCTCGGCCATCGCAGCTTCCCAGTCGGCCTCTCGGCCCTCGAGGACCCGCACGCGTGTCATCACCGTCTTCATCGCCGGCACACCCTTCGTCTCGAACTCCATCTCGGCTCCGGGTGTCACCGCGGGGCCTGCGACCGATCGAAGTGTTCGAGCGTCGCCGCGCTGACCGCGAGCGTGACGCGGTTCTGATCGATCCCGCGCACGATGTGGGCCGGGAGCAACTGCTCGCTGCGGAACCAGCCGGGATCGACGCGCACCCCGACGAGACGTCCGGCCTCGTCCAGGTCCACCTCGGTGACCTCGCCGACCTCCTGACCGTCGGAGGTCACGACGCTCGAACCGACGTCGATGATCTGGGTACCGGCCGGCACGTTGCGGGTGGTCACCTCTTCGGTGGCGGGGTACATCGGATACTGCGGCGAGCCGACGGGCGCGATCATCGGAAAGCCGAAGATCAGGGGAATCCAGCCACCATCGGGCTCGACACGGCGGCCCGTGTCCTCGTCGGAGATCACGTAGTGGGTCTCCTCGAACTCGGGAAGCTCGTCGGGGTCCACGCCCGGCTTGAGCCTGACCGTGTGGGAATTCGCCCTCTCGACGACGTCGATCGGGATGACCCGTTCGGTCTCGAAGAACAGTCCCTTCGATGCGACGACGTGGGATACGACCGACGCGGCGGGATTCACCACCATGCGCTCGACGTCACCGAGATGTTCACCGTCGGCGGCGAGCACTTCGGCCCCCTCGCGGAACTGCATCGTGGTGGTCGTGGTGGTCGTGGTCATCGTCGTCTCGAATCCTCTCGTGGTCGGGTGCGGTGACACTCGGTCGTGCCCCGTCCGTGTGGCTACCCGTTCCGGCCGCACGGGAAACGCCGGCCCACCATCCACAGCGGTCCTAGGCTCGCCGCATGCAGGCGATCGAGACACTGCGGTCGGTGTTGAAGTTCCGGCGATTCGAGCGCAACGGGGCGAAGCGTCGCCTCGCCCGCGCCGCCGACGTCGGTGATCTGCGCCGCGTCGCGCGACGACGACTCCCCAGCGGCGTTTTCGACTACATAGACGGCGCCGCCGAGGACGAGGTCACCTGCTCCCGCAACGTGGCGTCGTTCGCAGACCTCGAGTTCGTCCCCCGGATCCTGCGCGACGTATCGGACGTGGACACGTCCACCACGATCCTCGGACGGCACGTTCCGCTGCCGCTCATCCTCGCCCCGACCGGCTTCACCCGCATCGCCGACCCACAGGGCGAACTCGCGGTCGCCAGGGCGGCCGCGCGCGCCGGCGTGCCCTACACACTGTCCACCCTGTCGACGCGGTCCATCGAGGACGTCGCCGCGGTCAGCAGCGGGGACCTGTGGTTCCAGGTCTACGTGTGGCGCGACAAGGCGATGCTCGCCGACATGGTCGAACGCGCCGCAGACAGGTACCGCACCATGGTCATCACCGTGGACACGGCCGTCCTGGGTCGACGCGAGCGTGATGTGCGACGCGGCTTCTCGCTTCCACCGAAGATCGGACTGGACACTCTCCTCGACGGCGCGCTGCATCCCGGCTGGACCTGGGCGTTCATCAGAGCCGAACCGATCCGCTTCGCCACCGTCGCCGGCGGCGCCGCCGGCGACGGCACGGACGCCGTGTCACTGGCCGACTACATCAGCGAGCAGTTCGACCCCGCTCTGTCCTGGGACGACATCGCGTGGTTCCGCGAGCGCTGGTCCGGCCCGGTGGTTCTCAAGGGTGTCCAGAGCGTCGCAGATGCCCGCCTCGCCGTGAGGGCCGGCGTCGACGCTGTCGCCCTGTCCAACCACGGCGGACGCCAACTCGACGGCGCGCCATCACCTCTCGAGTTGATCGCCCCGGTGCGCGACGCGATCGGCGACGCCGCCGAGGTGTACTGCGACGGAGGCATCCGGCGCGGCTCCGACATCGTCAAGGCCGTCGCGTCCGGCGCCACGGCCGCCATGGCGGGGCGCGCCTATCTGTACGGACTGGCTGCCGGCGGTGAGGCCGGGGTGGATCACGTGCTCGAGATGCTGCGCGCCGGCGCACAACGGGCGATGGCCCTGTCGGGACGGACGTCGATAGCCGCCCTGGACGCTGAACTGATCAGGCGGCGGCCATACGCCGGCTGAACCGGCTGCGAACGCGAAGCGACCCGGGTGAGGAGGGAGGGCCCGGGTCGCTTCTGAGTTCCGACCGCCGTCGTATTCCCGTCGGCCGGGACATGTACTGACAGAATCGCCCATCGCGGTCCGTTCCGAAAGGGTCAAAGGTCAGCTGAGCCTGTTCGATCCCACCGGCGCCGAACACGGGGGGCGGCGCGCCGGTAGTGTCGGCGTCGCCGCCACCGTCGACCCGGGACGTCATGACGAACGAGTCACCGCCCAACCGCTTCGCCCGGCCGGCCTCGCTGCCGGTCTGGGCCCTGCCGGCCGCCGGCGCGCTCGTCGTCGGGTTCGTGATCGGCATGCTCGTCGTGGCCGTCACCGACGACGACGGCCCGGAGATGGTCGCTGTGCCATCGGATGACACAGCGACCGAGGAGACCGTTCTGCCACCCGGCACGTCTCTGCTCAGCGGCACCGTGTTCGAGGACCTCGACGGCGACGGGGTCCGCGGGAACGACGAGCCCGGCCTGTCCGGCGTCGACCTGGTGGTCCGCCTCGGTGCCGGCGCTCCGCAGGTCATCACGAGCGGGACCGACGGGCTCTGGCTGTTCGCCACACGGGCCACGGTGCCCATCACCGTGGAGGTGGACCTCGCCTCGCTCCGCACCCCTGTGGGCGAAGCAGCCGTCGTCACCACCGCAGCCGGACCGTCGTCGTTCGAGATGGCGCCGGCGACCACCGCCGGCGCCGACTTCGGCATCCGCTACGTCGAAGACGACGGCGCAATTCCCGAGACGACACCGACGCCCAGCCCCACGACGACCGGGACCGCCAGCCCGACTCCCACCCCGACCCAGACGGCCACACCCACCCCGACACCCACCGCCACACCGACGCCCACGCCCGAACCGCTGACCCCCACCTCCGGGACCTGGGCGGTGACCAACAGTCCCTCGACCGCCGACTGTGGCATCGCATCGGTCCCCATACCCGCGTCAGGACCGAACCAGGGAACGCTCGACGTCAGCGCGGACGGTTCCAGGATCACCGCGTCGGGGTTCCGCGACGAGACCGGCAACATCGTCGCGACCCGGAACTCGGGTTCACCGGGGGAATCGGTCTACATCGGTGTCGCCGCCGCGACGATCCCCAACCTCGGGACCATCGACCTCACGTTCGCGTTCTCCTTCACCGGGCCAGACGCCCTGAACGGGACGGTGAGCAGTTCCTTCACCGTCCAGGGGATCGACTGTTCCGTATCGGCCGACTTCACCGCGACACGGGTGGGCTGACGCCGGACGCGCAGGGGGGAGGGTGCGCCACCACGCACCCTCCCCCGTGATCCGTCTCCGGTGAGCCCGGAGGGGAGAGACGTTCCCGGAGCCGGATCAGCCCGTGACGGCCTCGTCGACCGTCATGACGCCGTTGACGACCACGCCGAACACGGACACGGGCGTGTCGGTCCACGTCACGCCGTCGGCGACGGTGAAGGGAGCAGCGACCATCTCGAGAGCGAAGCCCTGCAGTTCGATGGCGCCCGCTCCGCACTGGGGCGGGTAGGACTCGGCGAGGGCACCGCACAGGTACGTACCCGTCGCGTCGTCGAGGATGAAGCCGGTCACAGCGATGACACCAGCAGCGGGGCCCATCGCGAGGGCCTCTTCGGGTGACAGACCGCCGTCGGCGAGCATCCCGGTGACCGGCTCGACGCTCTCGTCGCCGGGCTCGAGTTCGGGCCCTTCGAGATCACCGGGGGTGTCATTGCAGTCGACGGTGCCCTCGAGACATGCGCCTGCCGCCGGGGGCAGAGACTCGTCGTCCGCGACGGGCAGGGCCGCCTCGTCACCGGGCCCGGGTACCTGATCGGAGGTGTCGTCACCGCCGACACCCACGTCGGCGTCGTCGTCGCCGCAGGCGGCCGCCACGAGTGCGAGGGCCGCGAGCAGGGCGACCAGGAGAAGGAATGGATTGCGCTTTGTCATCATCGTCCTCGTCAGTAGGGGTAGACACACCTCTGACGTAGCCACCAGGCGATCCGGTTCCCGCCCCGCGAGAATTTCACGGAAGGTACGTGGGAGGACCCATGGGCGCGGCACCCGCCTCGAGCCAGGCGGCGGTCTCCCGCCGTGCCGCCGCCATGAGGTCCCCGGACCGGGAGAAGTCGAGGGGCGAACGGCCCGCCATGCACGGGGACGGCAGGACGCGCACCTGTGACCGCCGGGCGGGCGACAGGGCCGCGAGCTCGAGCGCTAGCCGCTGGTGGACGAGCGAAAGGGCAGCGCTGGTGGCAGCTGCGACGGCCCCGCGACCCGTCTCGACGGGACACCCCCACCCTGCGGCGAGAACCCACACGTCGTCGGCGCCTGCCACCAGGGCCGTGCCGATGGATGCGTTGTCGGCGAGTCCACCGTCGACAAGGGTCCTGCCGTCGATCTCGACGGGCGGGAACACCCCCGGTATCGCCGACGACGCCATGAGGGCCTCGACGGCCGGGCCCGAGTCGAGCGCGACGGCCGAACCAGTCAGCGCATCGGTGGCGATGACCGTGAAGGGGATGGGTGCGTTCTCCAAGGCAGCGAATGCCAACTGGTCGGTCACGAGGCGACGCAACCGCCGTGGTGCCACGAGATGGCTCCGCCGACCGGACAACGCAGCGATGACGCCGACCGGGTTCAAGGGGAAGATGTCGCGTCGATGGAGCTGCAACCAGCGTTCCTCGAGCCCGACGAGCGGCCGCCTCGCGGCCAGCCACGCCCCGTTGAGCGCCCCGACCGACGTACCGACGACGAGGTCGGGGGCGATCCCCGCCTCGGCGAGGGCCGCGGCCATCCCGACCTGGACCGCTCCGAGGTTGGTTCCACCGGACAGTACGAAGGCAGTGGTCACAGCGACCCCCGGCCCGACGCGGTCACGGTCAGCTCTTGCGAGAACCCGGACGGCGCAGCATCGCGAGAGGCACCGCCGGGATCTTCGCCGCCGACGCCAGGCCACGCACGATCGTACGGGGCGCCTCCCGCACCCGGGGCCCGCGCACGAAACCCCGTCGCGCGAACTCGATCCAGGCGGCGACCGCGGCGACGACCATTCCCGCCGTCACCCACAGCCAGCCGAGATCACGTCGCAACCCGGGCAGGTCTTCGAAGTTCATGCCGAAGTAGCCGACGACGAGGGTCATCGGCAGCAGGATCGCGGCGAAGACGGCCACCAGCTTGGCCGCCTCGGCCTGGTCCTCGGCCATCGCGCCGCGGTAGGTGTCGATCACGTCGGACATCAACATCCGCGACGCCAGTACCGACTCGACGAGTTGGACGTGGACGTCCTCGGCGTCGGAGAAGCGTCGCTTGGCGTTGTCGGGGATCGGAATCGTGCCGGTGCGCATCCGGGTGAGCATCTGGCGCTGGGGACGAAGGATCCGGCGCAGCGTCATCTCCTCACCACGCAGCACACGGACCTCCAACAAGACGTCTGGGTCCCCCTCGAGCGCACGGTCGGCGAGGTCCTCGATACGCAACTCCAACTCGTTGAGGATCCCGAGGAACCGACGCCCCGTGACCTCGGCGAGACCGGCGAGGACCCCGGCGGGCCCGGCGTCGGCCAGACCGGGCTGCCGCCGGGCTGCCCGCCACAGCCAGTCCACGCTGACGACCTCGGTAGGTGCGACCGTCACGAGCGCCCCGTCGGTGACGATCGCGTCGATCTCGACGGTGTCGACACGGTCCACGGTGGCCGCCAACGAGTGCAGGACGACGAAGATCTGGTCGTCGTAGTCGTCGATCTTCGGGAGGAGTTCGAGGTCGTCGAGCAGGTCGTCCACGACGAGCGGGTCGACATCGACGATGTCGGTGATCTGTGACACGGTCGCCGGGTCCGGTGCGGTCAGGTCCAGCCAGACCAGCGGAGCGTTGCCGAGATGGTCGGCGAACGAGGCGGCGTCGACCTCCCGCGCGGGCCCGTCGAGGTCGTCCCACACCAGCAGTCGTGAACGGGACATGACGCGATCCTACGACCCACGGTCACCCATCGACGGGACCGTCGGCGGACGCTCACATGGAGTTGACGAGCACCGCCCGGCACCCCTCGGGGGTGCCCTCGATCGGGTTGTTGCGCAGGAGATAGGACTTCATCGCGTCGTCGACGATGCGCTCGTGATCCTCGGCGCGAACACCCGAATCGCCCAGACGCGTCCCCATCCCGATCCGGTCGTTGAGCGCGGTGATCGTCGCACCGGCGAGCGCCGCGGCGCCCTCGTCGTCGGCGTCGTCCACCCCGAAGGTCCGGGCGACCCACGCGGTCTTGGCCATGACAGCGGACCGGTTGAAGTCCAGCGTGGCAGCCATCAGTGCGGCGCACAGATAGCCGTGGTGGAGGTCGTAGACGTAGCCCAACGGCATGGCCACGGCGTGGAGGATCCCCAGTCCCGACTGCTCCTTGGCGAGCCCACCGAGGGCCGACGCCACCGTCATCGCCGACCGAGCGTCGATGTTCGCCCCGTCGTTGACCGCGGTCTCGATGTTGTCCGCCACGAGGCGCATCGCCTGTTCGGCGAGGGCGTCGGAGAACGGGTTGGCCGCCCTGCCGAGGTAGGCCTCCAGAGCGTGGGACAGCGCGTCCATCCCGGTGGCGGCCGTGAGCCACGGCGGCATCCCGACCATCAACTCGGGGTCGAGGACCGTGATCCACGGAGTGGTGCCGGGACCGAAGACGCCCTTCTTCTCGCCACTGACGTGGTCCACGAGGACCGAGACCTTCGCGGACTCGGCACCCGAACCCGCCGTGGTCGGCACGGTGATGTGGGGGACGCCGGCGGTGGTGATCGCCTGCGCGCCGGACATGAAGTCGGCGGCCGAACAGTCGTTGGCGACGGCGGCGACGATGATCTTCGCGGTGTCGATGGGGCTCCCGCCGCCGACCGAGATGACCGCACCCGCTGCGGCGGAGCGCAGAACCGCGGCCCCCGCGTCCACGTTCTCGACCGTGGGGTTGGACTTCACGTCGGCGAAGGTCGTGACCGTGACACCGGCCGCTGCGAGCGGAGCGGTGACCATGTCCACCAGTCCGGCGCCGGCGACGCCCTCGTCGGTCACGATCAGGACGGAATCGACGCCGCGCGCGGCGAGTCGCTCCGGGATCTCGGCGCGTCGGCCCGGCCCGAAGACGAACTCGATCGGTGATGCGTACTGAAACGCTCCGAAGCCCATCAGATCAGCGGGGACGGGTCGTCGACGTCGCCGAGGCCGAGTTGGGACATGCGGCGGTTGTACGCGATCCGCCCCGCCTGTTCGAGCTCGAACGTCTTCATCGCCCGGGCACGCACCCGCTCCTGGGCGTCGTCGGTGAGCGCGTAGCGCTCGATGAGCTGACGACCGATCTTCATGTGGAACTGCTCGTCGGGGATGATCCGCTCGAGTGTCTTCACCACGTCGTCGGGTAGCCGGGGTTTGAGATCGAAGAACGCCTGGCAGGCGCCGAGTTCGCCGGTGACGTTGTGGGCAGCGACCCGCTCGAGGGTGTCGTCGCCCGACGGGTACCACTCGGTCACCCACGCCTCCCACTCGGGCTCGGGCTTCCAGTTGTCGAGCGAGGTCACGCCACGGCGCTCGAGGGCCCGCATGCAGTACTCGTAGTGGAGTCCCTCGTCCTCGACCTGCTGCGCGAGCAGGACGAGGGCGTCGCGTTCGGGGGTGTCGGCGAGCCAGCCGCCGATGAACTTCGCCGCGTTCAGCTCGTACCAGGCCTGGAACGACAACCACTCGATGAGCTCCGGTTCGCTCATCGGCCGGGTGAAGAACGTGGCGCCGTCGTCGTCGCCGAGAGCGGACCGCTTCGCGTCCAGCTCGGCCATCAGGTCGTCGTAGAACTCGGTCGGCGTCATCGTCATCGGTGGAACCTCCGGTCTCCGAGTGTGCCACGGACTGACGCCGGGGAGGAATATGATCGGCGCCTGTTCACACGGCGTTGACGGGAGAACCGATGCTCGACCACGCGGCCGCCGAGGCCCTGGCGGGAATGAAGGAGGCGGGCATCGACTTCGTCTCCGGCCTGCCCGACGGATGGCAGCGGAATCTGCACGAACTCGTCGAGGACGACGATGACTTCACCTACGTCCCCGTGTGCAACGAGGGCGTGGGGTTCTCGCTGTGCGCCGGCGCGTGGCTCGGCGGGAAGAAGAGCGCTCTCATCATGGAGAACTCGGGGCTGCGGGTCGCCTCGGAGTACATCGCCCGTATCTCGCTCGGAACCGGTGTCCCCGTCGTGTTGATGCTGTCGTACCGCGGCGACGTCGGCGAGACGGAGCACTGGGGGATCCCCCACGGGATCGTCGTCGAGCCACTGCTCGACGCGCTGCGCATCCCGTACCTGATCGTGCGACACGTCGAGGATCTGCGGAAGTCGATCAAGCGGGCGCACCGGATCTCCGAGGCCCAACTGCACCCCGCTGCGGTGCTGGTGTCCGGCGACTGCGTCTGGGAGGACTGAGATGGCCATCGACCGCCACGAATGGCTCGGGCGCCTCGCCGCGGCCCTACCCGAGGACTCGCTCGTCATGGCCACCTACATCGGCGCCGTCGGCTTCGAATGGTCCCACCACACCGACGAACACCCGCGGTCCGCGATGCTCGGCCAGATGGGCGACGTGATCGCGATGGCCACCGGCCTCGCGATCGCACTCCCCCACCGTCCGGTCGTCTGTGTCGACGGTGACGGGTCGGTGCTCATGGAACTGGGCCAGCTCGTGGCCATGGGTCAGGCCGCACCGGCGAACCTGTCCGTCTTCGTCGCCGACAACGGCGTCTACGAGTCCATCGGGTGGGGCGACAAGGGGCGTCGACCGACCGCAACGGCGTCCACGGCGAACCTGGCGGCGATGGCCGCCGCTGCCGGCGTGCCCCACACCGCCGATGTCGAGACCTTCGACGACCTCGAGACCCAGATCACGGCCGCCTTCTCCACGGGCGGGTGCCGGTTCGTCAACGTCCGCACCGAGGTCGGCCACGCGAAGGTTCCACCGCGTCAATCCGACGGCATCGAGGACAAGTACCGCTTCGTGCGCCACGTCGAGAAGACCGAGGGGATCCGGATCCTCGGGCTCGCCCGCCAGGACCGCAAGCTGATGCGGACGCCCCCGCCGGATTGACCATCGCGGACTCCGGCATCGTCCTGCAGTCGCCACCGGGAAACCACCGGCCCGGGCTAGTTTCGATTCGTGGCCGAACCCCTGACACGACTCGGGCTGGCCTCCACGGCATTCTTCCGGTCCGAGCGGGCCGGCTCGAGCCACTCGATCCTCACGATGGTGCTCCTCGAGGGTCCCTGTGACATCGACGCTCTCAGGGACGCGATCGCGGCACAACTCGACGCGACCCCGCTCTTGCGATCGCGCGTCGTCAACGATGGCGGACCCATCTGGAAGCGCTGGGCATGGTGTGCGGATGCCCAACCCGTTGCGCCTCGCGTCACCGACCTGCGCGCAATACCCGGCTGCGACGACCTCGCTGGGGTCGTCGACCACATCTACGACAGGGGTAGACGGGCGCGCAACCTCAGCCTCGAACAACCGGCCCGTGTAACGGTCGCGCTCCTCGACGACGACCGGACGGTGCTGGCGCTGGAACGACATCACGCCGCTGCCGATGCCACCGTGACATACGGGTTCGTTCGCGATGCGCTCGCCCGATACCACCGGTCCGCTACCGGTACGGACCCTTCATGGGCCGACATCCCGGTCATCCACTCCCGGGCGGGGCCGAGCCCTCGTGCCGCCGCGTCCCGCGCGGATCTCGTGCGGTACTCGCGCGTGCTACAGCAGACCTACCCCGGCGAAGACGTCGCCTTCTTCGCCGGCACTCCGAGCCCGCACGGCGAGCAGATCACGGTCCGGGCACCTCGGATCGACCTCGACACGACGTCAGCCCTCCGCCGACGCGCCCGGGCGGCGGATGGATCCACCATCACCGACCTCGCAGTCGTCGCCGCGATGCGCGCTCTTCATGCCTGGAACAGTGAGAAGGGGGCATCGGCGCTGGTGCAGCGGCACAGCCTGCCGGTGGCTCAGCGACAGGCGTCGAGCACAACAGAGCCCAACGCGCTGTCGCTCATCACCGTCGGGTGCCGCAGCGACGAGTTGGCCGAGCGCGCAGAGCTCCTTCTATCGGTCAGCCGCCAACGCGCAGACGCGCTCGGGGCCGGCATCGACATCGCTCTGGCCCGCGTGCTCGGACGGCTCACGCCACTATCGGGGCTGGACCTATGCGCACGTCTCGCCGGACTGACCGCGGAGTCGGCGGGCCGTGCCGTCAGCTGCATCACTACGAATCCCGGCATCTTGTGGCCCGAGACCGTCGACGGTCGCCTGACCGGTGACAGCGCGCTCACCGAGGTGGGCGACCTCCGGGTCATGGACACCCTCAGCATCTTCAACGGACTCGGCGGCAGCCTCCGTCTGACGACGTTCCGCAGCGAACTCCGGCTCGACTTCGCTGCGAATACCGAGATCATGAGCCGACAAGAAGCCACAGAGATCAGTCAGCTGATTCACGGGGAACTGCTCGGGTTTCTCTGACCGGGACGCACCCGCAGCACGGGCCCGCACGAGGCACCGGCTCACAAGGCGCTCACCACCGCCTCCGTGCGGGTCGCTGTCCAGACGATGACGACGGCGGTGAGGCCCGCATAGACCACCGCACCCGTCGCGAACGGTGTCACCGTTCCGTCGAATGCGGCGTCGACGACGGCGCCCAGGAGCGCACCCCCACCTGTGGCGAGGGTCCCGAGCGCCGCCGCCGCCATCCCCGCCACGTGGGGCACCGGCGCCATCGCCGCGGCGTTCCCGGTCGGGATGATCACCGCCACCCCCGGCAGGACCGCCGCGACCATCACGCAGAACGCCCACAGGGGTGGCTCGCCGTCCATCGCGACCGCCACGAGGAAGAAGATGGCGGACGCAGCCGCGAAGTGCACCGCCGCGCCGATGATCACCGTGCGGACACCCAGGGTGGCCACGAGTCGGCCACTGAGCAGGGAGGTCAGCCCGAGAACCACGGCGATGAGACCGAACAGGAGCGGGAAGAGCTCGTCGCGGTCGTAGACCGTCTCGATGATCGTCTGGATGCTCGCCACGTAGGCGAACATCACGCCGTAGGCCAAGGTGATCCCAAAGCCGTAGGCGACGGTCTCCCTGGTGGTCACCACCACCTTGAACGCCCGCCCGAGCGAACGCGGCCCGACCGACCGCCGATCCGCAGCCTTCAGCGTCTCGGGCATCCGCAGAAGCCACACCGAGACCAGCCCGGCGCCGACGACCGGGATCCAGAAGACGATCCGCCATGGAGCGAACGTGAGGGCGAGCGCGCTGAGGGACGGGACGAAGACGGGGACGAGGATGAAGACCGCGATGATCTGCGACATCGCCTGGGCCATCCGATCGCCCTCGTAGGAGTCCCGCACGATCGCAACGGCCAGCGAACGTGGGGCGGCGGCCCCGAATCCCCACACGAACCTGAAGGCGGCCGTCGCGGCGAGCGACGTTGCGAAGGTCGCGCCGATCGCAGCGACCATGTAGATGCCCAGTCCCAGATACAGCATGGGCTTGCGCCCGAAGCGGTCCGAGAACGGCCCGTAGAACACCTGTCCGAGCGCCAGGCCGAAGAAGAACGTCGTCAGGACGAGAGAGATCTCGTTCGAGTCCGGTGCGAGACCGAACTCCGCGCGCATCTCCGGGAACGCCGGCAACATCACGTCGGTGGAGATCGCCGCCATCGCCATGCACGTGGCGATGATCGCGATGAACTCGCGGCCGTCCGTGCTGATCGTCGAGCGGGATCTCACGACACCGACCAAGCGACGCCGCCGGAGACGTTCTCGAAGGGGACCTGCACCGCGAACACGTTCCCACACCGTCGTCCGCGAGAACGACATCGCAGGCCTCCCCGAGAACGACACGGAAAGGGCCCCATGGCCGACGACACGAAACCGGTGTCGTCATACGGTCGAAGTCGAACAGAAGTCCGATGAGGGAGTTCGCCATGTCGACCCCGGCCGCTTTCCCGCAGAGCCTCCGATTCCACGAGGGAGGTCCCCTCGACACCGCTTCCCGCAGGGTGCGCGCCGCCGCGGAGCGCGTAGCCCGGAGCCCACGCCTCCCCTCCGTCGCGATCGGAGCCTTCGCCGCAGGAACTGCTCTCGGTTGGGGCGTGCTGACCGGTTGGCTCACACCACGGGGACCGTTGACCACCTCGGCTGCGCTCACCTCCATCGTCGTCAGCGTCGCCGTCGGCGTCCTGGCGGGAGCAGCCCTCCGCAGCCGCTGGGCGATCCTCGCCGCGCCGGTCGCCTTCGCGATCGGCGTCGAGGTGACCCGCCTCGGGGTCGACGGTCCGACCGTGGACGGCATCCACACCTCCGAGTACGGCCTCATCGCCCTCGTTGTCGGACGGGGCTTCCACGCGCTCGTCGCGCTCGTGCCCCTGGCACTGGGTGCCACGTTCGGCGCCGCGCTCGCCCGGCGCCTCCTGACCCGCGGTGAAGCCTTCGATACGCCCAGCAGGAAGATCGCGCTGTGGACACGACGCGGTGTCGCCACCGCCGCGGCCATCGCGCTGACAACTCTCGCCGTCGGCCTCGCCCGCCCTGCGCAGACCGACGCGATCACGGGCCCCGACGGGGAGAAGGTCGCCGGCAGCATCGCCGAACTCACCTCCGTCGAGATCGGCGGTCACGACCTCGCGATGATGATCCGCGGCCATGACGCGGACGCCCCGGTGCTCCTGTTCCTCGCGGGCGGCCCGGGCGGCTCGGAGATGGGTGCCATGCGCAACCACCTCCCCGAACTGGAAGAACACTTCGTCGTCGTCACCTGGGACCAACGCGGCACCGGCAAGTCCTACACGGAGCTGGATCCCACCTCCACCCTCACGCTGGAGGGCGCCGTCTCCGACACCATCGAGGTCACCGAGTACCTGCGGGACCGTTTCGACCGTGACCGGATCCACCTGGTCGGCCAGTCCTGGGGATCGATCCTCGGCGTGCTCGCCGCGCAACAGCACCCGGAGATGTACGCCTCGTTCACCGGGACGGGCCAGATGGTGAGCCCCCTCGAGACCGACACCATCTTCTGGGAGGACACGCTCGCCTGGGCGCGCGCGAACGGGGACGACGGGCTCGTAGAGGAGCTGACGTCGATCGGACCACCGCCATACGAGAACTTCCTCCACTACGAGACCGCGCTGTCGCACGAACACGAGGTCTACCCCTACGACCACTCGCAGAACTCCGAGGGTGAGGGCGGCTTCTCCGAGAACCTCCTCGAAGAGGAGTACACGCTGACCGAACAGGTCCACCTGCTCGGCGCGTTCATGGACACCTTCACCACCCTCTACCCGCAGATCCAACACATCGACTTCCGGCTCGACGCGCCGAGCCTGGACGTCCCGGTCTTCTTCGCCCAGGGGACCCACGAGGCCGACGGCCGGGCCGAGCCGTTCGCGCAGTGGTACGAGATGCTGGACGCGCCGGTGAAGGAACTCGTCGTCCTCGACACATCCGGTCACCGACCGCTGTTCGAACAGCCCGACGAGTTCGTCGACTTCATGGTGGATGTCGTCCTGCCCGCCACCGGCGGCGGGGGCGACACCTGACCGGCCGGCCACCTCGGCCCGCGGGCTACGGTCGGCCTCATGGCCAGGATCGACGACCGCCACCCGGACACGGCACCGGGCGACTGGTTCGTCGACGACCGCTGCATCGACTGCGACGCGGCGCGCCACGTGGCGCCAGGACTGGTCGGCCGGAACCCCGCCGACGGGAACTCGGTGTTCCTGCGCCAGCCCGAGACGCCCGCCGAGATGGAGATGGCATGGCGGGCGGTGCAGGTCTGTCCGACCCGCTCGGTCGGCCACGTGACGCTGCGCCGGCCGGACACGCCCGTGTTCCCCCAGGATCTCGGTGACGGCGTGTTCCGCCTCGGCCACAACGCCCGCTCGTCGTTCGGGGCCCACTCCTATCTCGTCGTGCGACCGTCCGGGAATCTGATGATCGACGCGCCCCGCTGGACACGCGAGGTCGCGGGGCCACTCGATTCACTCGGCGGGGTCGCCCACGTGCTGCTGAGCCACCGTGACGACGTCGCCGACGCGGACCGATACGCGGAGCGCTTCGGTGCCCGGGTGTGGATCCACGCCGACGACATGGACGCGGCGCCGTACGCGTCGGACCTCATCGAGGGTGTCGCCCCCGTGGCCGTCACCGACGGCGTCGTGGCCTTCCCGGTGCCCGGTCACACGAAGGGCAGCGTGCTGTACCTCGTGGACGACCACCTGTTGTTCTCCGGCGACTCACTGTCGTGGAACCCGCGACGCGAGACGCTGCACGCGTTCCGCAACGCGTGCTGGTTCTCGTGGCCCGAACAGACGGCGTCTCTGGGGAGGTTCGCCGCGAGCGGCCTGAGCTTCGACCGCCTCTTCTGTGGTCACGGCTGGAGCCACGACGCCGAGGCGGCCACGTTCCAGACCCATCTCGTCGACCTCGTCGGGCGCATGGCCACGATGTGACGCCCCACGCGGTCAGCTCGCCGGCGCGCCACCGCACACGGGTTGGGCGAACTGCTCTGCCCCCATCGGCCGCATCCTGCTCGAGCATCTTGGCTCGCCACCGGAACAGCAACTATATTCATCTGACCGAAGTCGAGTGTTCGCCGAGACCCGCCTTCCTCGCCACCAACCGGAGAGGAACCTGACACACGACCGTTCCCCGCGTAGCTGCCCTGCTGAAGACCGGAGAGAGTCGAAATGAGAAATCGCTTGAAGTCCGTTGTCGCGGTCGCCGCGACGGTCATGGTGCTGTCACTCGTCGCCGCACCTGCTGCATCGGCGTGGATCTTCGAGAACAGCTGTGCTTCCTACAACGGCTGGACCCTGTTCCAGCGCGGGACGGCCACGTGCTCGACCACCGAAGGCGGCAACTTCGCGCTCGCACTCGACGGTGGTTCCGCCACGGCGACCGATGGAACCGGCAACCGTGCCATCGCCCTCGACGGCGCCGCCACCGCCACCGACGGGAGCGGCAACCGCTCCGTCTCCATTCGGGGCGGCGCCAACCTCACCGGCGGCGACGACAACCGCGTGGTCGCGATCGACGGCAGCGCCAGCGTGACCGACGGCGACGACAACACCGCCTTCGCCATCCGGGGCAGCGCCAACCTGTCTGACGGCGGCAACAACAACACCGTCGTCGCGATCGACGGCGGCGCGAGCGTGTTCGACGGCGGCAACAACAACACCGTCGTCGCCATCGACGGCAGCGCCAGCGTGTTCGA
>JAVJTC010000037.1 GCA_040219085.1 Acidimicrobiales bacterium | reverse complement strand
CGGCGGGATCGACTACGCGGTCGCGAAGTCACTCGCCGCAGCGCCCTTCGCCGACATCTTGTGGATGGAGACCAAGACCGCCGACCTCGAGGATGCCCGTGTGTTCGCCGAGGCGATCCACGCCGTGTTCCCCGACATGATGCTCGCCTACAACCTCTCGCCGTCGTTCAACTGGGACACGACGGGCATGACCGACGACGAGATGCGGGACTTCCCGACCGAGCTCGCGCGGCTCGGTTTCGTATTCAACTTCATCACCTACGGCGGCCACCAGGTCGACGGCATGGCGGGTGAGGAGTTCGCCACCGCCCTCCAGGAGGACGGCATGCTCGCGCTGGCGCGCCTGCAGCGGCGTCTTCGGCTCCTCGACTCGCCCTACAAGACGCCGCAGACGCTCGTCGGCGGTCCCCGCCTCGACGCCGCGCTCATGGGGTCGTCCGGTCGTACGGCGACCACCCGGGCGATGGGCAAGGGATCCACCCAGTTCCAGCACCTCGTGCAGACCGAGGTCCCGGTCAGCGTCCTCGACGACTGGCTCGGTTCCTGGAGCGCGCACCACGAGATCGGCCGCGGGTTCGAAGCGACGTTGCGCCCCTACACCGCCGGCCGCGATCTGCTCGAACTCGACATCGTCGACGACGCCGGCGTGAAGGTGGCCGACATCGTGTTCGACACGATCCAGGACCGCCGGGGTCGCTCCATCCTTTCGGTGCGGGACCAGAACAACCACGACCTGGACCTGCGCCGCAAGCGCCTGATGATGATGCTGCACCTGTTCCTGATCCGCCGCTACGACGTTGCGGCGATCCACTACCTCACGCCGACCGAGGACAACCACCGCCTCGCCCAGTACATGGAGAGGGTCGGCATCTTCGCCTCGGTGGGCGACGAGGTCGGCGACATCATCGTGGCCGACGTCGACCGTGACTGGGTCAGCGCGTTCCTGGCCGCCGAGGAGGGGATCAGCGCCCTGTTCTCCGGGTACCCGACGGACGGATAGCGGATCCGCGGCCGGGGACTGTTCCCCGGCCGCGGGCGCTCACTTCTGAGACGCGGCCGCCTTCGCTTCGGCGCGTCGTGCGTGCAGGATCGGTTCGGTGTAGCCCGAGGGCTGCTCCACGCCCGACAGCACGAGATCACATGCCCCGCGGAACGCCGGTCCGTCGTAGGCCGGTGCCATGGGCGTGTAGGCGGGATCGTCCGCGTTCTGCTGGTCGACGACGACGGCCATGCGTTTCATCGTCTCGATGACCTGGTCCCGGGTCACCACACCGTGGAGCAGCCAGTTCGCCATGTGCTGGCTGGAGATCCGACAGGTTGCCCGGTCCTCCATCAGTGCGACGTCGTGGATGTCGGGGACCTTGGAGCAGCCGACACCCTGATCCACCCATCGCACGACGTAGCCGAGGATGCCCTGCGCGTTGTTGTCGAGTTCGGCCTGGATCTCTTCGGGTGACCAGTCCGTCGAGGCCGCGACCGGGATCCGCAGGATGTCGTCGAGGGAGGCACGGCGCTCGCCGGCTTCGATACGCGCGGCCAGTTCCGCCTGTCGTGCCGCGACGTCCACGCGGTGGTAGTGGGTGGCGTGCAGGGTGGCGGCGGTGGGAGACGGGACCCAGGCGCAGGTGGCACCGGCGCGGGGGTGGGCGATCTTCTCGTCGAGCATCGCGGCCATCCGGTCCGGTGCGGCCCACATGCCCTTGCCGATCTGTGCGC
This sequence comes from Acidimicrobiales bacterium, assembly GCA_040219085.1. NCBI lineage: Bacteria > Bacillati > Actinomycetota > Acidimicrobiia > Acidimicrobiales > Acidimicrobiales bacterium. The sequence goes on along the minus strand of JAVJTC010000037.1, from coordinate 6,292 downwards.
GCCCGAGGAGTCCGCACGCGAGGCCGACGTCGACGTTCCAGTCCTCGTAGGCCCGCATCCACGCTTCGCCCTTCATGGACGTCTTGGGGACCATCGCGCCGGCCGCCATCGACGTGTGGATCTCGTCGCCCGTGCGGTCGAGGAAGCCTGTGTTGATGAAGGCCACCCGCGAGCGGGCCGCCCGGATGCACTCGGCGAGGTTGACCGTCGTGCGGCGTTCCTCGTCCATGATCCCGAGCTTGAGTGTGTGGCGGGCGAGGCCGAGCACGTCTTCGACCCTCGTGCAGATCTCGTCCGCGAACGCGACCTCGTCGGGGCCGTGCATCTTCGGCTTCACGATGTAGACGGAGCCCGCCCGGGAGTTCGCCATGCCCGTGTCGTCGGCCGGGGCCCGACCCGCCACCCTGGCGAGGTCCGGCATCGCGCACAGGCTCGTGAACAGCGCGTCGAGGATCCCCTCGGGGATCGGCCGACGGTGATCGTCGAGCACGGCCGGGGTGTCCATCAGGTGCCCGACGTTGCGCACCAACATGACCGACCGCCCGGCGCGTGTGATCTCGCCGCCGTCGGGCGCGGTGAACGTCCGATCGGGCCGCAACGCACGGGTGAAATTCTTCCCGTCCTTCGTCATCTCCTCGGTGAGGTCACCCACCATCAGCCCGAGCCAGTTGCGGTAGGCGAGCGCCTTGTCCTCGGCGTCGACCGCGGCGACCGAGTCCTCGCAGTCCATGATCGCGGTGACCGCGGCCTCGATGACGACGTCGGCGACGCCGGCTGCGTCGTCGCGACCGATCGGGTGCGACCGGTCGAGGACGATCTCGATGCCCAGTCCGTGCTGTTCCAACAGGACGCTGCCGGGTTCGGAGACATCGCCCGTGAAGCCCGCCAGGTGAGACGGGTCGGCCAGGGTGGTGGTGGACCCGTCGGTGAGCGACACCTCCAGCGTGCCATCGACGATGCGGTAGCCCGTGGCGTCGGCGTGCGAGCCGCCGGCGAGGGGGACGCTGTCGTCGAGGAACTCCCGCGCCCAGGCGATCACCCGGGCGCCGCGGGCCGGATCATAGGGACCGGGGGAAGGGGCGTCGCCCAGGGCGTCGGTGCCGTAGAGCGCGTCGTACAGCGATCCCCATCGGGCGTTCGCGGCGTTGAGCGCGTAGCGGGCGTTCATCACTGGGACGACGAGTTGAGGGCCGGCGACAGTGGACATCTCACGGTCCACGTTCGCCGTGTCCACGGCGAACGCGGGCCCCTCGGGTCGGAGATAGCCGATCTCGGTGAGGAACGTCCGGTAGGCGACGGGGTCGTGGGCCTGCCCGGCGTGTTCGCGGTGCCAGCGGTCGATGGCGGCCTGCATGGTCGCCCGGACCTCCAGAAGTTCGGCGTTGCGCGGTGCGAGGTCACGTACCAGGTCGGCCAGGCCTCTCCAGAAGCCGTCGGCCTCGATGCCCGCGGCGGGGAGCGCCTCGTTCACGGCGAAGTCGTGCAACGGTCGGCCGATCAACAGCCCGTGTTCGGCGACGTAGTCTTCGGACGGAGTCATGCATGCTCTTTCGGTGCGCAGAGGGTCCTTGCAGCAGGAACTCTGCACGAGTGGGTCCCCACTTGCCAACACGCGTCCGCCTCTGTGGTGAGATCCCGGGTGGGCCGGGTACCGCCGGCGGTCCCGCTCCCGAATCGAATCACGGGGTGACGATGAGAGTCCCCGACATCTGGGCGGGATGCACGTCGCAGCGGAACTCGTAGCGGCCGGGTTCGTCGATCGTGAACGTCAACTGCTGGGTGACGGGACCCGAAGCGACCTCGGTGGCGAAGTCGCCGTCAGGGCCGACGATCCGCAGGTTGTGGGCGATGCTGTCGCGGTTCTCGAAGGTGATGGTCACCTCGCGGCCCGCCGTGACCGTGATGGTCTCCGCGTCGAAGGCGATGTTCTCGGCGACGAGCGTGATCTCCTGATCGGCCGGTGTCGTGTCGTCGTCGACGGGCGTATCGGTCACGGACGTGTCGTCGCCTCCGCATGCGGTGCCGACGATGCCGCCCAGCACGACGGTGGCGATGAGGAGCCCGGTTCGCAGGACCATCGACAGACGCGACCGGGGCTCGGCGTTGCGGTGGTTCATGGAAGCGATTATCGCTCGCGGAGACCGTCGAGCGGTCGAGGTCCCGGCCGGGTCATCTGGAACGAGCTGTCAACCGCTTCTTCGACCGAGGGACGCAGTGGTCGTCTCTCGGCCCGACCAGGCGTATCGCCGCGTCGGTCCCGCGTCGGAGGTCCTCGACCGACGGTGAGCGGCGCCGGGGGAGGCGCCCTGGGCGGTCGTGGGCGGCGATGGCACTGGGGTTTGGGAGAGCCGACACGGAGTGATCATCGCGCGGCCAGGGGGCGATCTCGGTGGCGAACCCGCTGCCGGGATAGGGGACATGCAGTCTGTGGGTGATGACGATCGATGGGTTCGGGCGCCAACCGAGTTGTACGGACATTTCGTAGGAGTCGATAGGGTGTTGCTGTGAAACTGCTCCACCGTCTGTTCGTCATCCTGTTGGTGCTCGCCCTCCTGGGGGCCGCGTGCGGCGGCGGTGACCCTTCCAGCGAACCGGCGTCGGCCGATGAAGCTCCCGGCGTGCGGGTCGTCAGCGCTGACGAGGGCGCCTCGATTCTCGCGGACCCGCCTGAGGGCCTGGTGGTCCTCGACGTGCGCACCCCGGTCGAGTTCGACGAGGCGCATCTCGAAGGAGCGACACTCGTCGACATCTACGAGCCCGACTTCACCGAGCGCATAGACCAGCTCGACCGCGACGTTCCCTACCTCCTCTACTGTCGGTCCGGGAACCGCAGCGAGCAGGCGCGCACGTTGATGGCCGAGCTGGGCTTCGCCGACGTCGCCGATGTCGCAGGTGGCATCCAGGCCTGGGTGTCCGAAGGGCATCCGGTCGTGTCCGGCTGACCTCGGCGTCGCCCCGATTCCGGGGCCAGGTGTTCATCGAAACGGTGTCAACTCCACGGGGGAAACGTGGCGTCGTACGATCAGACCGCATGACACTGCGTGCGCTCCTGATGGTCCTGGCGTCGTCGCTGATGCTCATTGCCTGCGGCGGAGGCGGGGTCGACTGCGTCGAAGCCGAGGTGGCTGAGCAGTTCGGCTCGACGGTTCGGCTCTCGAGCTTCGCCGATCTCGAGAGTCTCGGCTTCGAGTCCGACCCACCCGTCCCGGCCGACGCGGCGATCCGGGAATCCGGTGTCGAGGAAGGGGGAGAGCGGCGCGTCGTGTTCACCACCGAATCCCGACGTAGCGAGATGTTTCCGATCTACCAGAGCACGATCGGGAACTGCCCGGAGTTCGGACGACAGTCGGGTGCGGGCACATCGGGCGTGGATGCGTTCCAGACCGACCTCGATGGCGTACGTCTCCGGGTCGAGTTCGAAGACGGCATGGTAACGGTGACCGAAACCCTCGACTGAGGTCCCGGTGAACCGATCGCCGTGCACGGTCGGTGCGTTGCGGGATCGTCTCGGTCGGGCTGGCCGGATTTGAACCGGCGACCCCCTGCTCCCAAAGCAGGTGCGCTAGCCAAACTGCGCCACAGCCCGTATGAAAATGTGCTCTGACCTGCGCCTCTGAGGTCGCGAATCGACCGCGGTGGGGCACAGATCCGAGGGTGAGGCTACTGCTTCGGTGTGTCAGGTACGCGCGCGGTCGAGCCGCGCCACCGTCAACGGCATTTCGCGAGAGCCGAACCGGTGAGCGTGACGGTACGGGTGCCGAACATGGGAATCGTGTACTCGAACGGGTAACTGACGGCCAGCGACGCGGTGTCGGTCTCCGCGGCGGATTCGGGGCATGGCGTCGACGTGAACGTCGCCCGGTCGGGGTCGATCGTCCCGGCGGCGTCGAGCGCGGCCTGTTCCGCGGCGGCGACGTCGCCGGTGATGGCGAGGTGGCGTGCGCCGTCGCGGGCCGCACGCGTGACCCCGATCTGAGCGGCCACACCGATGCCGAACCACATGAGCCCGAACACGAGCATCAGGAACAGCGGGAAGATGATCGCCACCTCGATGGCGGTCGCTCCCCGATCGGCGCGATCGTGCGGGTGGCGTTTCGAGATCCCTCGGCGGCGGATGATCGAGTTCACGGCTCAACCGACCAGCACTGCGTCGCGGAGGTAGCCGAGATCATCGATGGCGCCCGACCCCTGAAGCTCGATCTCCATCCTGGCCACATTCGACACGGGGTCGAGCCACCACGTCATGGAGTTCCCGTCGCCCGGGCCACCGGACTGCTGCTCGCTCAACACGTTTCCGCTGGCATCCCACAGCGTCACGTGGGCGATCTCATGGGGTTCCACGTCGAGGAGTTTCAGCGAGGCCACTGTCACCGTCCCGTCGGCGAAGGCGGTGAAGTCGAAGGTGAGAGTGCCTCCCTTGGCCTCATCATCGGGAGCCTTGGGATCGCAGTTGTCGGGCCAGTTCGTGCCGTCGTAGTCCCAGTCCTCGGGCCAGTATCCGTTACCGGGTGCGCCGTTGCCGCAACGGTGCTCCTGGATGATCAGGATGTTCCCCTGCTCCGGAAAGCGCAGGTCGGGATCGCCGCCGGTGCACCCACCGGTGCACGTGGCGTCGAAGATCCGCTGACAGGTGCGCACGCCCTCCACGGTCGGGCAGTCGCGACTGTTCTGGTGGTCGGACTCCGACTCGATGCCGATCGTCCCCGGGACGTATTCGCCGTTGATTCCGGCGCCGTGACTCAGGTCGAGTGGGAGCGAGCCGGGAGGTAGTCCCTCGAAGTCAACGGTCGTGAACGAGAGAGCGGCGACACCCTGAGCGACGACGTTGGTGGTGTCGATACCCAGTACCGGAGCGAAAAAGTTCGAGACCGGGTTTCCCCCGCCGGTGCTGCGACGAGTCGTGACCCGAACGGCCGTGACCGGGTTGTCGGGGTCTCCTTCGCCCTCGGCGACGAACGCACCGACCTCCTGGTCCCAGTATCCGAATGTGACGTCGTCGATCGTCAGGATGGGCCCCTCACCGTCGTGGTTCGCCTCGGCCCAGGTCACCGCTGCGTTGCGGGCATCATCGAGGTCGCCGAGATCCTGTAGCGCTGCCATCGCCGCCGCGTCTGCCGCTGTCTGGAGTTCGGCCTCGACGACGTACAGACGACCGAGATCGACGGCCAGCGCCGCCACGCCGAAGATCGCCACGAGCGCGACGGCCATCGTGACTGCCACGACGCCTCGCTCGTCGGAACGAATGGGCGTGGCGTACTGTCTTGTGTGGTGTCTCATGAACCCTGCCCCTGGTTGCTCCCTTCGGTTCTATCGGCGATTGGGGCCCGCTGTCATGAGCCCTCGGGCCCAGTGGGGGACGAATTCATCAATCTTGGGGATGTCCCTGCCGACAGGCTCATCAGAATGGACTGGGCCACGTGACCCAGGTGTCCGCGACTTCCATGGTTTCGTGGACTAGCCCTGACTGATGGGTTTCCCGACGGGAGTGGGCTTCTGTGATGCCCGACATCACCGAGATGGATGACGATCACGGCTACGACGAGCTGATCACCCGACTCCGCCGCTTCGGGGAGGAGCCGGTCGATCCGCGGATCGCGGCCCGGCATCTCGCCGACCTCGAGGAGGTCCGGGCGCAGGCCCATTCGTCCAGCCGCCGGGTCGTGCGCTTCGTCGCAGCCGGGGTCGCTGCGGCCGCGGCCATCGTCGTCGCCGTCGTGATCGGCCTCACAGTGCGAGGCAGCACCGGCCAGCCCGTCGACGTCCAGACCCCTGTCGCGAGGCCGGACGCTGTCTCAGAGGAGCCAGACGAGCCCGGCCCGCCCGACCGGCCCGACGATGTCGAAGACGTCGAAACCGACGAGCAGGGTTCCGGATCCGGCGTGGATGCCAGCCAGCTGGTCCCGCCCGCGCCAGAGGCCCCAGGCGGATCGCCGGCTGCGGAACTCGAGGCGGACAGCGCTGGTTTGGCCAGCTCCGAGAGCCCGCTTCCCGCAGAGCTCGAGCGCAGCAGTGCAAACGCGGGTCCGCCTGAGGGTGCTGGTCCGCCGGATGGTGCGGGGCCTCCCGATCATGCTGGGCCGCCTGAGGGTGCTGGTCCGCCGGATCATGCTGGTCCGCCGGATCTTGCGGGGCCGCCGGATCTTGCTGGGCCGCCGGATCATGCTGGGCCGCCTGAGGGTGCTGGTCCGCCGGAGGGTGCGGGGCCTCCCGATCATGCTGGGCCGCCTGAGGGTGCTGGTCCGCCGGATCATGCTGGTCCGCCGGATCTTGCGGGGCCGCCGGATCTTGCTGG
>JAVJTC010000036.1 GCA_040219085.1 Acidimicrobiales bacterium | reverse complement strand
CGAGGCTCGCCAGGCCGAGGGCATGGAGCGATGCCAGAAGGTCGGCGAACGGGATGAAGGCCGACTTCGTCTTGTCGTCGACGTTGAGCGCGACGTGATCGACGTCCGCCAGGATGCGACCCACCAGGTTGGTCAGGATCCGGTTGGGGCCTGCCTCGATGAACACCCGTGCACCGTCGCGGTGCATGTTCTCGACGATGTCCACGAACCTCACCGGGGCGCAGGTCATATGGGCGATGGTCTCGCGGACGGCCTCCGGTGACGGATCCATGGGCTCCGCGGTCTCGTTCGAATAGACCGGATGGTCGAGCTCGAAACAGTCGAGATCAGCCAGCTCGGTCTGTGCCATCTCAATGGTCACCGAGACGAGCGGCGTGTGGAACGGTGCGGTCACCGGAACGCGCCGGGTCGTCAGCTCACGCTCGTTCAGATCGTCGATGGTGGCGACGAGCTCGGCCTCGGCCCCGGCGATCACGGTGTTGTTCGGAGCGTTCATCGTGGCGACGAAGACATTCTCGCGACCCAGGTCGTCGAGGGCGGCCTGCACGATTTCGGCGGAGGCCGACACCGACGCCATGCCGCCCGGCGTCTGTTCGGCCGCCACGTTCGCGGCGAGACCCCGCCGGGCCGAGAATCGCATCCCGTCGTGCGGGGTGAGGAAGCCTGCGAGGATCGACGCAGCGATCTCACCGTAGCTGTGCCCCGCGACGCGCGCCGGCGTGATGCCGAAGACGCCGAGAATCTCGTGCGCGAGGATGTTCATGGTCCCGATCGCGGGCTGGGCCATGCGGGTGTCGTCGAGGCGACGTCGCTGGTCGCGGACCTCGGAGCGATCGAGCGACGGGGGCGGATAGACGGCGTCGGAGATCGACAACGGTGAGATCCCGTCGACGACGGCGTCGACGGCTTCGATCCAGGGAACAGCGAACGGGAACGACGTGGCCAGGTCGCCGAACATGCCGAGGTACTGCGCGCCCTGGCCGGGGTAGAGGAAGGCGACCTGTTCGCCGCCCACCCCGGTGCCCTCGCCGAGGTGGAGGTTGCGTGGCAGGTCGGCCACGTCGCTCGCGAGCGCTGCGAACGCCGCCTCGACCTTCTCGCGGAGGTCCTCGTGGCTGTTCGCGACGATCCCGAGGCGGACCAGCCCGGAAGGTCCGTCGACGTCGTCGACGTTGACCGATCGGGCGATCTGGGCGAGGGAGACGTCGCAGAGATCGTCGAGAACCCGCCCGAAGTCGGCGAGACGGGAGCGCAGATCGGCGCGGCTCGGCGCCGACCAGGTGAACAACTCGACCGGTCGCGGTGCCAGGTCGCGGAACCTGGCCGGGTCCGGGTGGTCGTACTCCTCGAGGACCACGTGGAAGTTCGTTCCACCGAACCCGAAGGCGCTCTGGGCTCCACGCCGGACAGGACGCCGGGGCGTGCGTATCCAGGGCCGACGACCGCTGTGGACGACGAAGGGAGTGTCGGCGAGAGCGGCGTTCGGTTCGGTGACGTTGATCGTCGGCGGAAGAAGACGGTTGCGCAGCGAGAGAGCGACCTTCGTGAGTCCGGCCACGCCGGCGGCGGTCTTGGCGTGCCCGATGTTGGACTTCACCGATCCCAGCGAGACGGTGCCTGCACCGCGATCGATGCCGAAGACGAGTCCCAGCGACTCGATCTCGGAGCTGTCCCCCGCGGCCGTCCCGGTCCCGTGGGCCTCGATGAGCGCGACGCTGTCAGGACGTACCGACGCGTCGGCGTAGGCCCGTTCGACGGCCATCCGTTGCCCCGCCGGGTAGGGCGCTGTCAGGCTCTTGCTCTGGCCGTCGCTCGACGCACCGATGCCGAGGAGGACCGCCTCGATGTCGTTGCCGTCCCGCACGGCGTCGGTCAACCGCTTCATGGCGACCATGCCGACACCTTCGCCGAGGACGATTCCGTCCGCAGTCGCGTCGAAGGGACGCGACACACCCGTCGGTGTCAGAGCGTGGGTCCGGGCGAAGGCGATGAAGCCCCCGATCGCGTTGGTGCAGTCGATACCACCTGCGATCACCGCGTCGGCGCGCCCCGATCGCAACTGGTTGACCGCCATCTCCATCGACGCCAGGGAGGCCGCGCAGGCGGCGTCCACCGTGGCGTTCGCTCCATGAAGGTCGAGGCGGTTGGCGATCCGGCCCGCGATGACATTGGTCAGCATCCCGGGGAACACGTCCTCGGACCACCGGGGCAGATGCGGGTCCAGCGAACGCAGGACCTCGGCGGACAGATCCGCGCTCACGACCTCGGTACTCACGCCCTGCAGAACGGGCCGGATGAAGTACTGGACGCCCACCCCGAAGCTCGCCGCGCCGACGAGCACCGCTGTTCGCGCTCGCGACAGACCCAGCCCCCGGGCTTCCGCGCTGTCCAGAGCGGTCGACGCCGCGTCGAGCGCGTACAGCTGTTCGGGGCTCGCATCCACCGCGGCGCGCGGGGGTATCCGGTAGGCCATCGGGTCGAAGCGCAGCGGATCGAGGAACGATCCCCACTTCGAATAGACGGTGTGTTCGCCCTGGCGGTCGGGAGCGAAGAAGATCCCCGGGTCCCAACGGTCCGGCGTCACCTCCCTGACCGCCGAGCGACCCTCGACGACCATGGACCAGAACTCCCTCAGGTCCCGAGCGGTCGGATAGTTCGCCGAAAGGCCGACGAGCGCAACGGCGTCGAGGCGACGGTCGGTCGCCTCGGCACGCAGCACGGTGATCGACCCCTCGGCGACGCTCCGATGTAGCTCGGCCATCGGTTGGACGTCGTGGCGCAGCATGGCCACTTCGCCGAGCATGTAGAGACCTTCACGGCGACGGGTCTCGGGGTCCACCTCGACGAGCCCGCCCCGGTTCGTGATCTCGACCACGACCTCTTCGTCGAACGACCCGAGGTCGGCCGCGAGGCCCTCGATGCCGCCGGCCGCGGCGTCGCCCACGTCAGAGGAGCGGCGGAGCCCCTTGGATGCGATCCGGAGTCGGCCGGTGTTCAGCACCTCCAGCTCCGCCCAGATCTCCTTGCCGTCGCGACCCGCGGCGAGCATGGCGCGGCGACGGCCGTCGAACTCCTCCGCGTAGGGGGTGGTGGCACAACGCGTCTGGTGACCAGGTGCCGTCGTGAGCAGCGAGGTCGACTCACATTCGAGCGCGCGGGCCTGGAAATCCTCGGTGATGGCCCCGGCGGCTACGGCCTCGGGGGTGAACATGTATCCCGTTCCCATCAGCGCTCCGACGGCGACACCGCGCCGCATGAGAGGCGCGACCACAGCCTGGGCCATCGCTGACGAACGGGCGTCGTGGATCCCGCCGGCGAGGAGAACACAGAGGGCCTCGGGATCCGACAGATCCGCGTCGACGATGACGTCGACCATCTGTTGCCACAGCGCCAGACTCGCCCTCGGGCCGATGTGCCCACCGCACTCGCGGCCTTCGAAGATGAAGCGCCGCGCCCCCTCCGCCAGGAAGGTCGTGAGCAGACCCGGCGAGGGAACGTGCAGATACGTGCGGATGCCGTGCTCCTCGAGCTCCCGGGCCTGGGCCGGCCGTCCACCCGCGATGATCGCGAAGTCGGGCTCGGCGGCGAGGACGGCCTCGATCTGCGCTGATCTCAGTTCGGACGGGGCGAAGCCGAGCATTCCGGCACCCCACGGCCGGTCACCGACGATCTCTGCCGTCTCGGCCATGAGTTCTGAAGCCGCCTCGCCCGACATGAGCGACAGAGCCACGAAGGGCAGTGCGCCGGTGGTGGCGACCTCACTGGCGAATGCGGCGACGTCGCTGACCCGCGTCATCGGCCCCTGAACGATCGGATAGCGAGTGCCGTGTTCGATTGCGAGCCGGGAGCCGACACCGAACACGGCGGAACGGGCGGCCTCGGCGACGCCGTCGAGAGAGACCTCTCTGTATGCGTGAAGCGTCGACGTCAGCGAGCCGTAGCGGGCGGCGAGGGGCCCCGCGAACGCGACCCCCTGCCCGAGCGCCACCGGTGGTTCAGCCATGCCCTCGCCGCGCAGCATGGCGGCGAATTCCCCGGTATCGGCGAGCTCCAGCCGGGTGTGGTCGGCGCGGGCGTGGATCCCCGAGATACGCAAGGAGCCCTCGCGACGGTCCACCAACCTGGTCTCGGTTCCATCGGCCGCCGCCACGAGACGCGCGAGTCGCTCGTCACCGGGGCCCGGCCACAATCCCCACAGCTCTTCGGCGAGCACGACGCCCGCGGCCTGCGCCAGTCGGTGTGCACCGGCGGCATCCACTCCGGTGGCGCCCGCCACCCAGAACGGAAGCTCGAAATCCGCCATCTGCTGGAGGAGCAGGAACGCGCCCGATGTGGAAACCCGACCGCCCGCCTCGTTGGCACGGACGACGACGCCGTCGGCTCCAGCCTTGGCGGCCCTGCGGGCCCCGGCGACGTCGGTGACCTCGGCGATCAGCCGCCGCGCCACCGGACGCCACGAATCGACCTCGTCGGGGTCCCCCGCCACCACCAGTACGCCGACTTCCGGGAGACCGCTCGGGTCGAGCCCGGCGTGCATCGCGTCGACTCGCAGCCCGCCGCGGTCATGAGTCAACACGGCATCGAGGCCTGCCGGCACGGCGGCACCGTCCCACCCGAGATCGACGATCGCGAGTCCCCCCGCATGAAGGACTTCGGTGAGTCCGGCGGCGTCGGCAGAGGCGTGTCGGGGCGCGACGACCATGATCTCCCAGTCCGGGGAGGCCCCGGGTTCGGTCAATCGGGGTGCGAAGGCACTCGTCACCGGCTTGTCGCTCTCCTCGGTCATCTTCGGATGCGTGCGGCCACCTTCGGATGCCTGTGGCACCGCGCGGCTCTGTCACGTGATCGACATGATCGACCCTCACATTAACGTCGGATCGCTGGACAGTCCGACCGGCGGGAATGTCGGGGATCCCGCGGCCGCTGACCGACCGGCACTCGACCGCCACTGGTTGGGTGGCTTCAAGGCTACCGCCGGCCCGCCTCACCTGGGCCGGGTTGCCGACATCGATCTGCCGTGACGTCCTCGCCCGAGACCGACCCGCGTGACCGGATGTCCGAACATCTGGTAGCGTCGCCTCGACCTCGGAGGAAGCCGTGACCGCCGTCCCCCTCGACCGCAACAGCCCCATGCCGCTGTGGGCTCAACTGGAGTCGGATCTGCGCCAACGCCTGGCGGGCGGCGAGTTCGACGAACAGTTCCCCACCGACGCCCAGCTCTGCGACGAGTACGACATCAGTCGACACACGGCACGCGAGGCCGTGCGGCACCTCAACAAGAGCGGTGTCCTCCGCCGTGAGCGCGGCCGCGTCACGGTGGTCAACCGCGCCGAGATCGAGCAGTCTCTCGGTGCTCTCTACAGCCTCTACTCCGAGATCGAGAAGGCCGGCATGGACCAGACGAGCGAGGTCCTCACCCTCGAGGTGACGACCGACGCCGACGCTGCGGACCGCCTCGGACTCGACGACGACGACGATCTGGTTCACATCGTGCGGATCCGCTACGCCGACGCCCGCCCCCTCGCATTGGACCGTGCCTGGCTTCCTGCGGACATCGCCCGCCCACTCCTCGACGCCGACCTCACCCACACGGGGCTGTACCAGGAACTCGAGCGGCTGGTGGGCTACCGGCCCGACTCCGGCTCTGAGCGGATCATCCCCGAACTCCCCACAGCGGCGGACCGGTCCCATCTCGGTCTGCCCGCCGACGGCGTCGTGTTCCGCCTCGAACGGCTCGGGCGCCACGCGGGGAGGCCCATCGAGACGCGGGTCACCCTCATCAGGGGCGACCGCTTCCGCCTCGTGGCCGACTGGACCCTCGCAGCCGAGACGGACCTGCGCCTCCAGCTGACCGAATCCCGCAACGACTGACGTGTTGTCGACCCCCCTCCTCGTCCTCGCGGCCGCCTGTACCGCTGCCCTCGGCGCTCTCGGTGGCCTCGGCGGGGCCGTGCTGCTGGTCCCGGTGCTCGTCCTCACCGACACGCCCGCCGCCGCCGCCGCGCCGCTCGGCCTGCTGTCGGTCGCCGCGGGGTCCCTCGCGGCGACGTCACGGCAGGTCCGTGAACGCGCCGTCAACCACCGCCTCGGCGTCACGACCGAGACGGCCGCCACCGCCGGAGCCATCACCGGTGCGGTGGTGTCCGGCGCGTTCTCCGACACGGTGCTCACCTACATCCTCGCCGCGACCGCTGCCGCGGCCGCGGTCGCGGGAGGGCGGCGCAAGGGGATCCGCAACCCCCCGGTGCCCGGGCTGGGTACCGACCACGTGGGCGAGCGCACGGGCACCCTCGACGCGGCTTACCCCGTCGGGGCCGGCGTCGCTCCGTACTCGGTACGCCGGCTCCCGCTGGGCCTCGCCGCGATGACCGTCTCCGGACTCGTCGCGGGACTCGCCGGCACGAGCGGCGGGTTCATCAAGACACCGGCGACCTCGGAGATCATGCACGTGCCCGTCAAGGTCGCCGCCGCGACGACGACGTTCACCATCGGGGTCACCTCTGGCGCGGCCATCGTGGTCTTCGCCATCCAGGGCCGGATCGACGTCGACGCGGGGGTGGCTGTCATCGCCGGCAGCCTCGCCGGAGGCTGGCTCGGCGCAGCCCTCCAGGCGCAGTTGTCGCCGCCCGTCGTGCGTCGGGTCCTCAGCGTCGTGCTCATCGCGGTCGCCGTCGCCCTGGTGGCAGGCGCATGAACGGCACCCGCGACACCCGGATGGCGACGGGACTCCAGGGCGCCACGGTGGCGGCGTTCGTACTGGCGGTGCTGGCCATGGCCGTACCGGACCCGGGAGGTCACGGACTGGGCGTCGCCGTGGTGGTCCTGCTGGTCGCCGCACCGCTGCTGCGGGTGATGGGTCTGGTCCTGTGGTGGTGGTCCGAAGGCGACAGGCGGTTCGTGCTCGTGGGACTCGGACTGCTCACCATCGTCGGACTCGGCGCGATCATCGCATCCCTGCGCTGAGGGGGCAGGTCCCGGACGGACCGCACCGGACCCCTTGCCCGGCACCCTAAATGTGCGTACATTTGGTCATACGGGTTTGACACGTCGAGTCGGGGGCCGGGGGATGATCTTCGAGCAGCACTACCTGGACTGCCTCTCCCAGGCGTCCTACGTCATCGGTGACGAGACCACCGGCCGCGCGGCGGTGGTCGATCCCCGGCGCGACATAGGCGTCTACCTCGAATCGGCGGCCGAGCACGGCCTCACGATCGAGTGGGTGCTCGAGACCCACTTCCACGCGGACTTCCTGTCGGGACACCTCGAGTTGGCCGAGGCCACCGGCGCCACGATCGGCTACGGCCCGGGCGCCGAGACCGAGTTCGCATCCCGGGCGCTGCACGACGGTGAACGGATCAGCCTGGGTGAGGTCTCCCTCGAGATCCGCCACACCCCTGGCCACACGCCCGAATCGATGTCGATCGTGGTGTGGGAGAATGCCGACGCCGAGGCCCCCTACGGCGTGCTGACCGGTGACACGCTCTTCATCGGCGACGTGGGCAGACCCGACCTCCTCTCGTCGGTCGGAGTCACCGCGGTCGAACTCGCCGGACGTCTCTACGACTCGCTGCACACGAAGTTGCTGACGCTCCCCGACGAGACGAAGGTCTACCCGGCCCACGGCGCCGGGTCGGCATGCGGCAAGAACCTCTCCACCGACACGTTCTCCACGATCGGCGACCAGCGCACCTCCAACTACGCCCTCGCTCCGATGGCCCGCGAAGACTTCATCGCGGTGGTGACCGAGGGCCAACCCAGCGCCCCCGCGTACTTCGCCTACGACGCAACCCGCAACCGCGAGGATCGCGAGATTCTCGACGAGACGGCTCCGCCTGCGGGCCTGGAGTACAGCGAGCTCCTCCACCACCAGCTGCGCGGCGCCGTGCTCCTCGACACCCGCGAGCCCAACGAGTTCGCCACCGGGCACCTCGCCGGCGCCGTCAACGTCGGCCTGACCGGCCGCTACGCCGAGTACGCCGGAGGTGTGATCCAGCCGGGTGGAGCGATCATCCTGTTCGCAGAACCCGGCACGGAACTCGAGGCGAAGATCCGCCTCGCGCGCATCGGCGTCGACAACGTGAACGGCTATCTGCCCGACCCGGTGGGGGTCATGACCGCCCACCCCGACGACGTCGTGCGTTCCTCGCGGGTCTCGGCCCCGGAACTGCGGGCGGCCCTCGACCGCCTCGACGATCTCGTCGTCGTCGACGTCCGCCAGCCGGGCGAGACCGCCGACGGCAGAATCGAAGGAGCGCTGATGATCCCGCTGCCCGAACTCAACAAGCGCATCGCCGAGCTGGACGCGGCCAAGCCGACGGTCGTCTACTGCGCCGGCGGCTACCGGTCGTCCATCGCCGCCTCGCGCCTCGCAGCGGCCGGATTCGCCGACGTGTCGGACCTGCTCGGCGGTTTCGCCGCCTGGGAGTCGACCCGACCCGAGACGGCGGGGGCCTCGTGACCCGCCTCGGCTTCCTCCTCGACGCCGACAGCTGCATCGGCTGCCACGCCTGCACCGTGGCGTGCAAGTCCGAACACGACGTGCCTCTCGGCGTGAACCGGACCTGGGTCAAGTACATCGAGACCGGCGCCTACCCCGACGCCCGACGCCACTTCACCGTCATGCGCTGCAACCACTGCGACGACGCGCCGTGCATGACGATCTGTCCCACCTCGGCGCTGTTCCGCGCCGACAACGGCGTCGTCGACTTCGACGACACCAACTGCATCGGCTGCAAGGCGTGCATGAATGCCTGCCCGTACGACGCGATCTACATCAACCCCGAGACCCACACCGCCCACAAGTGCAATTTCTGCAACCACCGCATCGACGTCGGCCTCGAGCCGTCATGTGTGGTGGTCTGTCCCACCCAGGCCATCGTCGTCGGCGACCTCGACGACCCCGGCTCGTCGATCTCGCGGATCGTCGCCCGTGACGACGTGGCCGTTCGCTCACCCGAGCAGAACACCAAGCCGAAGGTCTACTACCGCGGTGCCGACCAGGCAGCTCTCGACCCGACCCGCACCGCCATCGCGGACGACGGGATGATCTGGGCCGACACGACACCGGACCACCCGACCGTCCCCGTCCGCGACGACGGCGTCGTCGCAACCACCACCTACACGACAGCCCACCCCGTTCCGTGGCGCGAGATGGTCTCGGCCTACCTCGTCACCAAGGCCGTCGCCGCGGGTGCGATCCTCGTCGCCGCGCTGCTCGTCCTGCTCGGTCACGCCGACGTACAGGGCGCCGTCGGCGTCAGCCCGGCGGTGGTCGCGGGCGCCTTCACCGCCCTGACCGGGTTCCTTCTCGTCGCCGACCTCAAACAACCCCGGCGCTTCCTCTACATCCTCACCAGATCGAACACGCAGAGCTGGCTCGTGCGCGGGGCGTGGATCCTGGGAGCGTTCGCAGCCGTCACCGGACTCTGGTTCATCGGCGGCGTGACCGACTCGCCCGGGCTGATCGAAGGTGTCGCCGTCCCCGCAGCGCTGCTCGCCGCAGCCACAGCCGGCTATACGGCGTTCCTCTTCGCGCAGTGCGAGGGGCGAGACCTGTGGCAGACACCACTGCTGTTGCCGATCCTGCTGGCCCAGGCCGTCACGGCCGGGGGCGCGGTGTTCGCCGTGACCGACTGGTTCGCCGCCGTTCCCGAACCGACGGCGGTGCGCTGGGCACTGCTCGGCGGCCTGCTCGGCTCGCTAGCCCTCACGCTGATGGAGATCACCTCGCACGGGTCGCGCCACGTCGAACTCGCGACGGCGGCGATGACGAAGGGCCGCTGGGCCGGACAGTTCTGGGTGGGCGGCGTCGGGATCGGGATGATCGCGCCCGCCGTGCTCACCGGCATCGCCCTCGCAGCCGAGGTGGACGGGCCGACGCTGCCCGCGATCGCCGGCATCGCCGCCGTCGTCGGAATGGCCGCATACGAGGACGCCTTCATCCGTGCCGGCCAGTCGGTCCCGCTCTCGTGACCCCGTCCAGAGCCGTGAACCGCCCGGCACCGAGATCCGCCGCCCGACACCGGAACCGACCCGGAAGGACCCGACCGTGACGACCACCGAGCCGAACGAGGGCCTGTCGAACTACCCGCCGTTCGAGAAGTGGGGTCGTTGGACCGAGCTCGACGCAAAGGCCTGGCCCGACCGGGTCGAACGCGACTACTCGCTCGTACCGACCACCTGTTTCAACTGCGAGGCAAACTGCGGACTGCTCGCCTACGTCGACAACGACAGCGGCGAGATCACCAAGTTCGAAGGCAACCCCCTGCATCCCGCCAGCCGGGGACGCAACTGCGCGAAGGGCCCGGCCACTCTCAACCAGGTGCAGGACCCCGAACGGATCCTGCACCCGATGAAGCGCGTCGGCGAACGTGGCGGCGGGCAGTGGGAACCGATCTCGTGGGAGACCGCCCTCGCCGAGATCGGCGGCCGGCTCAACACGGCGTTCACCGAGGGACGCCACGACGAGATCATGTACCACGTCGGGCGACCGGGTGACGACAGCTACATGGAGCGCGTCCTGCACGCGTGGGGCGTCGACGCCCACAACAGCCACACCAACATCTGCTCGTCGGGAGCGCGCGTCGGGTACGCGTCGTGGATGGGCTTCGACCGCCCATCCGCGGACTACGCCAACGCCGACATGATCTTCCTGATCTCGTCGCACCTCGAGGCCGGGCACTATTTCAACCCACATGCGCAGCGGATCCTCGAGGGCCGCAAGCGCGGCGCGAAGATCGTCTGCGTCGACCCGCGGCTGTCGAACACCGCCTCCGTGGCCGACTGGTGGCTTTCACCGTGGCCGGGTACCGAGGCGTTCATGCTGTTGGCCATCGCCCGGCTGCTCGTCGTGAACGGCACCTGGGACCGGGAGTTCTTCCGTCGCTGGGTGAACTGGGAGACCTGGCTGGAGACCACCCGCCCGGACCTCGAGCCCGTCTTCGAGAACGTCGAGCAGGCGTTTCTCGATCTCTACGCCGACTACACCCCCGCCGAGGCCGCCCGCGTGTGCGGGATGCCCGAGCAGTCGATCATCGAGGTGGCCGAAGCCGTCGGGGACCGCCTGGGCCGGTTCGCCTCCCACAACTGGCGGGCCTCAGCGGCGGGCAACCTCGGCGGCTGGCAGACGTCGCGGTGCCTACAGCTGCTCGTGGTCCTGACCGGCTCGGTGGGCACGAAGGGCGGGACGAGCCCCAACGGCTGGGACAAGTTCATCCCCCACCACCCACTCAACCCCGAGCCTCAGGGCCGCTGGAACGACCTGACCTGGCCGATCGAGTACCCGCTCGCCCACCACGAGATGTCCATCCTCCTGCCGTACTTCCTCAAGCAGGGACGCGGCCGGATCGACACCTACTTCAGCCGGGTCTACAACCCTGTCTGGACGAACCCCGACGGCTTCAGCTGGGTCGACGTCCTCACCGACACGGACCTCGTGGGCTGCCACGTGGCGCTCACCCCCACCTGGTCGGAGACCGCGTGGTTCGCGGACTACGTCCTGCCGATGGGTCTCTCAGCGGAGCGCCACGACGTCGCGTCCTACGAGACCCACGCCGGACGCTGGATCGGTTTCCGCCAACCGGTCATGCGCCGCTACGCCGAACAGCACGGGCGCGTCACCGAGCGGACCCACGAGACCAACCCCGGCGAGGTGTGGGAGGAGAACGAGTTCTGGATCGACCTGTCGTGGCGGATCGACCCCGACGGCGCACTGGGCATCCGGAAGTGGTTCGAGTCACCCGGGGATCCGACTCGGCCCATCAGCATCGACGAGTACTACTCGCTGATGTTCGAGAACTCGATCCCCGGTCTGCCCGAAGCCGCCGAGGCGG